>NZ_JAUBOV010000176.1:0-2699 GCF_036700405.1 Microcoleus sp. T3_D1 | reverse complement strand
AATTGTCAAGGTTCTTATGTTACTTGCGGGTAATCCTCTACCCATTTCAGGGCTAGTTTCTACCCAACGAATCGCACTCCTGTTCTGAACCCATAACTCTGAGCGTGAAAAGTTGCTTCGTGTGCTGGCTCTAGCGCGTATTTTGCGAGGCATTGCCACGCTCTATCGGCGATAGTCGGTATCTTAAGGAGGCGGGTACTCCCATCCTTTTTAGGGATTGGTATTGAACGTAACTTCTGATGTTTCCAGTTGTTACTTTTGGCTCTGAGTTCTTCACTTATAGCAAGCCTTTCCTCAAATGTGAGTGAGGCTTTCCCATCGATTCCCGCAGTCTTTTTGCCAGCATTTAGTTGAGTTACTTGACGTATCGCCAACATTCTTGCAGCCCGAGATTTCAGAATTAGCTTTTGAAGGGACTTCGCTTTCGGCTTGTCTCCAACCTGAATCGCTTTAAACACTCGTTTTTGTAGGCGAAATAAGTCCCTTCGGAATTTCTTCCAAGGTAACGTCTTCCAAGATTCACTAACATTGCTGCCGTGTCTAATCATACTCTGCTCCAACTTATGTTCTCTGAACACCGAGCGACCAATTACGGTCTGTCCTACCCGAACTAAGGGGGTTCCGCTGCTCGTCTAGCCTACTTGGGGTTCGATTTCCCCTTGACCCTCAATCCGTTTTTATTCGTTCCCTCGGTTAGATTAATTGTTCCTTTAGGTGGAGCCAATTTAACTACTGGATTCCCTAGACTCTTGCCGATATTGTCGGGATGATTCGGCGGGAATAATCTCCAGTGGAGTCGGGATTTTTGGTCTGTGACCCGCTCGAAAATAAGTTACTTTTCTAGGCTCTGTTTCACCGTTGGAACCCCCCATTAACGCCAGTGTCACCTCACATTAGATGTCTGGTTGCGTCCTGTTCCCAGCTTCACTCTCCAAGAATCGAGCTTGGTCGGTGTGGGCAGATAGGGAGTCATACCTGAGTCTGGCAGAAGGGGCTTGCACCCTTATCAGACCGAGAGTTCAGCCTTGTGGCTGGAAACGCTATGTACGGGCTTTCACCGTGATTCACGTTTCAACGAATCGCACCCCGACTTTTTCTATAGTCCTCGAAGCATTTTGATCTCTATCCTGCTCAGTACCACAACTAACGCAAAGCACTGAACGAATAGATAAATCAATCTTGCCCCATTTAAAACCACAATCCGCACAAACTTGGCTAGTAGGTTCCCACCTACTAATTACTTGAAACTCTCTACCAAACTTTTCAGATTTAGCCTCACAGAGAGTCCTAAACTCCCTCCACCCTTGCTGACTAATTGCCCGTGAAAGTTTCCGGTTTTTTACCATCCCTGACACATTCAAGTCTTCTAAAATAATCACTTGGTTTTCGTTGACTATTTTGGTTGACAATTTGTGCAGGAAATCTTTCCGGGTATCGGCAATGCGGTTATGCAACTTAGCAATCTTGATTCGTGTTACGTTTCTCCTTTTGGAGTCTTTTGGCTGGCGAGCTAATTGACGCTGGAGTTTGCGGATTTTTCGGTCTAACTTTTTATAGCTAGGACTCTCAGCTTTCTCTCCATCGCTCATCACTGCAAAAGTTTTTATTCCCAAATCGATTCCGATACTTTGGTTTTTGGCATCAGAATGAACGGGTTGAACTTCTACCACAAAGCTTAGGAAATAACGATTTGCACAATCTTTGACTACCGTGACTGAGCTAGGTTCAGATGGGAGTTCTCTTGACCATATTGGCTTGACAATACCAATCTTAGCTAAATAGACACCGCCATTTTTAAAAGAAAAGCCTCCAATCCGAAATCTGGCAGATTGGCTATTTGTTCTTTTCTTGAACTTAGGATAACCCAGTTTACGACCTTTTCGTTTCCCTTTACAGGAATCGAAGAAGTTCTTGAAAGCTGTTTCTAAATCTGCTACAGATTGCTGTAGAGGGATATTAGAAACTTCGCTCAGCCAAACTCTTTCTTCGGTGTTTTTCGCTTGGGTTATTACGATTTTTTGCAGATCGGCTGAACTTGGCTTTTTTTCGGACTGCTTGCAGAGGGCTAGACTATCGTTCCAGACCACCCGGACGCAGCCGAACAGCCGAGCTAAACTCTGCTTCTGTTCGGTCGTCGGATAAAATCTGTACTTGAATCTCGCCTTCATGGTTATACTGAATATTGGTCTGTAGGTTTGATTATATATTGGTTGGCAAGCAATGACAACAGTTTACCGTCGAGAGCGCCATTCTGTTACAGAACTTAAAATACATTTGGTCTGTATAACAAAATATCGTCGGTCTGTATTTACGAGTGAAAGTCTTGATTTGATTGAAAAGTCGTTTCGAGAGGTAGCCCAAAAAATGAACTTTCAAGTGCTAGAGTTCAATGGGGAAGCTGATCACGTTCATGCGCTGATCGAGTATCCGCCTAAATTGTCGATATCTCAAATAGTTAACGCACTCAAAGGCGTTTCCAGTCGTCGTTACGGACAAGCTGGACACAAAAAACCCCACAAAGAAGCATTGTGGAGTCCTAGTTATTTTGCGGTTTCTGTGGGGGGCGCGCCTTTAGAAGTTTTGAAGGAGTACATTAGAAATCAAGAAAAGCCGTCCTAGAAGGACGGGGCTTGTATCCGCGCGACCTGAAAGGTCAACTAAACCGCAGCACCGATGCTGCTCGATGATTCTCTTCATCG
>NZ_JAUBOV010000057.1:47606-49936 GCF_036700405.1 Microcoleus sp. T3_D1 | reverse complement strand
ACAGTTGACAGTTGACAGTTGACAGTTGACAGTTGACAGTTGACAGTTGACAGTTGACAGTTGACAGTTGACAGTTGTTAGGAGTCGGAAATAAGCATGAAAAATTCTGCCTTCTGCATTGATTGCGATCGCCTAATAATTATTGATATTTGAGCGCAATTTCTTGCAATTGTTCTCGATTGACTTTGCCTTGAGAATTGCGCGGCAATTGTTCGACGACTACCCAATATTTCGGCCGCTTAAACTTGCTCAACTTATCTTCTATTGCCGCTTGCAGATTTTTGACAGTAACTTCGGAATTAGCGGGAACGTAGATAGCCGTAACGACTTGACCCCAATCTTTGTCTGGCAAGCCAATTACAGCAATATCCGCAACTAAATTAGTCGATCGCACAACGGCTTCAACTTCCGCCGGAAATACATTTTCTCCGCCTGTGATAATTTTGTCGCTGCTGCGTCCGACGATATTTAAGTAGTTATTTTTATCGAAAAATCCCAAATCATCTAGTTGGAAGTATTGGCGATCGCCAAATTGTTCAGGATAATAACCCAACGCCAAAGATTTAGCATTAATCGCAATATTGCCGATTTTATTATAACACAAAATATCGCCTTTTGCACTGCGAATCGTTATTTTAGCATGGGGTAAAGTTTGACCGGAACTGTTATTGCCCGCGAGAAAATCTTGGGGTTTTAGTGTAGCAATTTGCGAGGCGGTTTCTGTCATGCCATAACTAGGCGCTAATTTAATTTGATAGTTTCTAGCTGTTTCTAAAAGTTCCGGCCAAGCGGGAGCACCGCCCAAAAGTACGGCACGAAAGCGTCCCAGCCAATTAGCTGTATCTGGATTTTGCAGCAGCCGTTGCAGTTGAGTTGGAACTAAAGAAATGAAAAATTCTTCGGGCTCAATCTGACATATTTTACCATTTTCTAATTCTTTAAATGGCTGAATAGCCAGTTTTCCTCCGGTAGTAAAGGAACGCATGAATTGCATTAAACCGCTGACATGATATAATGGCAAAACACAAAACGAGTTGATTTTGTCAACTTGAAAATATTGTTGAAAACCTTGTACTGATGCGGTTAGTGTTTCCCAAGTGTGGATGGCAAAACGAATTTTTCCCGACGAACCGCCGGTGGGAATCATAATCGTATCAAAACCGCTTTTAGTCGGCGAATGGAATTCGCGGCTATACAAACGAAGTCCGCCTTCGCCGACTGGGATATGGGGATTGTTGGGAAGCGGGTATTGTCCCAAAATTAAGTCGGGTTGGACTAAATCAAAGACTTGTTGCCATTCTTGTTTTACCCAGTTGGGATTGCACAGAAAAATCGGGCATTTGGCGGCGCGGGCGGCGGTGAAACGGGCCAGAAATTGCACGGGTTCTGGTTCGGCGAGGCAAATTTTTGGCGGTGTTTTTTGTGCAGGATTTTGGGTTATTTCTTGAAATAGCCGATCGACAATTCGGGCAAATTCGCGACTGTCACAACCGATCAGCCAATCATCGGGCAAGCCAGACGCGATATCCAGGATATTTACTGTTAGATTTGTTGCCATAGATGCTTTCACCAAGTTTCTCGATTCAAAACAATTACCTAACCGCTTGATTTAGTCGTGGAAGTAATCTAAAATCTAAAATCTAAAATCTAAAATCGAATGATTGTCATCGAACCAGCAATCCGTGCCGAAGCCGAGTGCTCTATTATTTAAAGACAATTCGGTTGCTAAATTTAATGCTGCTTGTCTGCCGATTTGGGTTTCAAATACTGATGAAAAAACTGCATCTATATTGTGAGTTTTACAAAATTTTCGCAGTTGGGATGGGGAACCGCATATCGCAGGTTTAATGACGAAAATGCCCCGCCAGCCTTGGCTGTAGCACTCTTGGATGCGATCGAGGTTGGCAGCAGATTCATCAAGGGCGAGATCAGTTGCATAAATAGCATTCAATTCTACCATTTCCTGAAACTGTGTTACCGGCAGCGGCTGTTCCAAAAATTCAATGTCTGCGGAAAAGTCGGGAGTTGCTTTTACCTTGTCGCAAGCTTCCAGCCATGTTTTAGCCTGCGAGTAACTGAGTCCCCCGTTGGCATCTAACCGCAAAAATGCTTTTTCGTGATCGCACAAATTGTGTATTGCTTGGATTAGCTGCTGAAAAATCTTTAATTCTTCCTCAATTGCAGCAACACCAATTTTCCATTTAAACGTCCGATATCCCTCTAACCAAAGTATTGGTAAAGCCTGCAAAGCTGTTTCACCTGCTGGCAATAAACCGCTGAACCGATTTTTTTCTTCCTCATTCCCAACCTCTTTCGATTGGTGACTTCTT
>NZ_JAUBOV010000057.1:0-47506 GCF_036700405.1 Microcoleus sp. T3_D1 | reverse complement strand
AAGACTGAACCCGCAATCAATGTCGATTTTATGCGAAGTCTAGATCCCCCTAAATCCCCCTTAATAAGGGGGACTTTGAGAATATTTCTCCCTCCCTTTCTCGATTGGTGACTTCTTAAGACTGAACCCGCAATCAATGTCGATTTTATGCGAAGTCTAGATCCCCCTAAATCCCCCTTAATAAGGGGGACTTTAAGAATATTTCTTGTCCCCCCCTTAGTAGGGGCGGTGCCCCCGTGCCCGCCCTTAGTTAAGGGGGATCTAGAGTTTGATAGTGCTGACTCAAAGCCAAATTGACAAGCCGGCAATTGGGCCGAAATAGCAAAAATCATCTCTGATGAAATATTACCTGGCAACTGGTGACAAAAATCTAAAGCTTGCTCAAAAGTTTCCGAACCAAACCAACTCAAAGGAGCAATTTCTCCCCAACCAATTTGATTATTTTCATCCACAACTCGCAGGATAATTCCTTCGCGAATATCCCAGATGCCGTGACTTGTTCGCAAGGGGCGCTTAAATTTTCGCTGATAAGTGCGAAACTCGAATTGATAAAGCATTGGTTTTTTAGTTAATCATAAAATTGTCTCACAACAGCGAGAAACTTATCAATATTTTCAAAATGGATATTGTGACCAGCTTTTGGTACAATTTCCAGAGTAGCGGCCGGACACAAGCTGGCAATTTCGGTATTTATAGTTGTAAATTTATCATCATATTCTCCCGCTAGCAAGAGGAGAGGTATTGGATTTTGTGCGAGTTTTTCCCAGAGAGATGGCTGGTTGCCGGTTCCCATGTTGCGGAGGGATTTGGCTAATTCTAAGGGATTGTTTGCTAAGCGGGTTTCTATGAGTTGGTCGAAGTTGGGAGAATTTTTTAAAGATTTGAATAAAGGGATCTCGTACCAGTTTAATAAAAAATCTTTAATGTTGCTATTTTCCAGCTTTTGTGCTAGCTGTAAATCGGCTTGCAGGCGGTGCGATCGCTCTTTTTCTGTCTTCAATCCCGGAGAAGCTGACTCTAACACTACTTTCTCGAATCTTTCTGGAAAATGTAATGTCATGTAAAGTGCCAATCGCCCGCCCATTGAATAGCCCAACAACAAACATTTGTCTATTTGTAAATCATCTAATAAGTGTATCAATGCTTGGGCTGTATTTGATATATTGTAGCAACTTTCGTCGCCGCTGACTCTAGTTTTTCCGTGACCCGGAAGGTCAACTGCTAGACAGCAGTAATTTTTAGATAGTAAGGAAATGACGCGGCTAAAATCTTGACTGTTGCCCGTGAATCCATGCAAAAATAAAATTGTCTGCTGATTCTTGTGACCACTTAAAAAATAGTGAAAGTGATAATTATTAAATTTGGTCATTTTCTCACAACATCACTGCTATGTTGTCAGGTATCGATCCAGTATATTCTATGGCTACAGATTTTCCCTTCCTTAAGGAAAGCTTACTGTAAATTTCATCGCGTTCTGTTGCATGGGCTAAAACTTCACCTCGAATCACGTTTAATTCTTCATCTAATTCAGGATTGACGATGAGTACCCACTCATCAGGATATAGGCTAAAAATTTCTTCTAAACTCATAATTTTGCCGATTTCTGTTTGCGTACTCATGCTTTGATTCTCCTTTCTTACGATTCAATGTGAGGTACGGATTGCTGAATTAAAGAAGATTGTGAGAAGTCGCCCAACTCTGCCAACTCCCCCAACTCCCTCAGCTTAGCAAACCATACCTCCAATTTACCGGAATTCTCGATCGCCCGATCTACAAACCAAAGCCCAACGCCAGCAGCAATCCGCTCGAAAAATGCAGCGTAACTGCGATAAACTTAGAGTTGCTCACCTTTGCAGGTTGGTCGTGATAGTCTGTGACATGGCGGCAAAGGTCGATCGCAAATGGCAAACTCCCAAAAATCAACAGCGTCCAAATTGGGAACATTCCCAAAGCCACAAATAGCACAGTCAAAGCATATACACTGCCGCACAACCACTGCAACAACTGGGCACCTTTTTTCGTACCGAGTCGCACAATTGGCGATTTTTTACCCGCCGCCAAATCATCCGCAATTTGATGAAAGTGGGAACAAAATAAGATGATACTCGTAGTAATTCCCACGATAACCGAAGCCGCCAAATTAGTGGCAGACCAAGTTTGAGTCTGACTGTAATAAGCAGCGGCGAAGGCTAGCGGCCCAAAGGTGAAAAAGCAGATTATTTCCCCCAAACCTTGATAGCCAAGACGAAACGGAGGCCCTTGATAAGTGTAGCCCAGAGCACAGCACAAAACTACTAGCAAAATTACTGTTGGGTCTTTTTGCCACCAGCTTAGGGCGCAGATTCCAGACACTCCGACTGCTAAAAACAGATTGGCTAGCCCGAAAATTAAAGCTTTATTTCCGGTTAAGTTAACTAGGGAATGCGCTTTGTTTTTATCGATGCCTGTTTCCGAGTCAAATACATCATTGCTGAGATTCAGCCATGCTATAATCAAAATGGCTGACATTAAAAAAGTCGAAAAAATTGACGAATTAATCGTTTGAGTTTCGGCAAAAGCAACTGCTGTTCCTACGGAAATAGGAATCACCGCAACGCTGTACATGGGCGGCTTGATTGCCGCCAGCCACAATTTACTATTTGAACGTTCAATTAACTTTGTTGTCATTACACAAACTTGATGCAATTGATAGCAGCGTAGTAATTTTACAATTTTATTGGTGAAGAAACTCTACTCTGTATCGGGTTGAGTGCGCGGGGGGCATCCCTTGAGAGGCTTTGCGGGCGATCGCGCGCCCGGTAATGCCCGTCTGCAAACCTCTGCGGGGGCGATCGCATGAGAGTCGAGATTTAGTCGCTTAATCTTAAAGTTTTATGTCTAAATGTTTCGATCGATCGCGCGATAGTCTGTTTTCGCCCCGCCGCTGAGCCCAAACTTTCCGGGAAACTCGAAAGGTCATGTTTTGCGATCGCCCTCCCGTGCTTAGATCGAAATAGGGGTTCTAGCGGGACAAAACCGCACTCTTTCTGACAAATCTGCTATTCTCGCTTTCATGACAGTAATACCGCACCGCGCTAATCTTTTACAAGACCGCAATCAACTGCATCAGTTTCTGTTAGATTGCCAGCAGTCTTTAACCGACAAAGATCAAACAAAGATAGTTAGTATTTCTCAGGAGATTGCCCCCGTCGATCCGCTAGTTGTACTTCAAGAGATTTCCGAACCTTGCCAGCGGCACTTTTACTTTGAAAAAAGAGACCCGATTTCCGGCAACTGTTTTGCGATCGCCGCCCTAGATTCGGCCATCCATTTAACAGTAGCCGGAAGCGATCGATTTACCCTCGCTCAAAATTTTATTCAATCTTGTCTTGCCCGAACAATTACCATCGGTACAGAACGCTTGCCCTTCAGCGGGCCGCACTTTTTTTGTAGCTTTGCTTTTTTCGATGAGAATGTCGCCACCAATTCTTACTTTCCGCCTGGCACCGTATTTTTACCAAAATGGCAGATTACTCGCCTGAAAGATAGCTGCACAATTGTTGCCAATGCCATCATTAACCGAGATATAAATGTTAAGATAGTTACGGATAATATTTGGCAAGGTTTTGATAAAATTGCCTCTCCTCCTTACAAAAAAATAACTTCTATTAGAAACACTTCGATATTTTTCAAACAAATTCCTGTGAACGATGCCACTCACTTTAAAACATCAGTCAAATCGGCTTTAAAATTGATTGAGTCTCAATATTTCAGTAAGATTGTTTTGTCCCAAGCAGTAAATGTCATATCCAAAACCCCTTTCAGTTTAATAGATTCCTTAAATAACTTGCGCCTTACTTATCCCGGTTGTTACGTATTTTCCACCAGTAACGGCCAAGGTCAAAATTTTATCGGTGCCAGTCCAGAACGCTTAATCAGCATTCACAAAAATGAATTAGTAACAGATGCCTTAGCTGGTTCGGCACCGAGGGGGAAAAATGAAGCGGAAGATGCGAATTTAGGCAAAGGTTTACTCAACAGCGAAAAGGATATTCGAGAACATCGAGTTGTAATTGATTTTATAGTCGATCGCCTGTCGAGTCTCAGTATCAATCCCGACTTTTCCCCGGTTCCCAGGCTGCTGCAACTGTCAAACATTCAGCATTTGTGGACACCCATAAGGGCTAGAATTCCGCGTGATATTCATTTATTAAAGATTTTATCCCAACTGCATCCAACGCCAGCGGTGGCGGGCGTACCGAGAGACATTGCCCTACAGCAAATTCGCGGCTGCGAAAGCTGCGATCGCTCTTTGTACGCAGCGCCCATCGGCTGGATCGATCGCACCGGCAACGGCGAATTTGCCGTGGGCATTCGATCGGCTTTAATCGATGGCGATCGGGCTATACTGTATGCTGGTGCTGGTATTGTGGCGGGTTCCGAACCCGAAAAAGAACTAGCAGAAATTCAGCTCAAATTACAAGCACTTTTAAATGCTTTAGTTTAGCAATATATTAGAAAAATGATTGATTTTCGCAACACAAACACTCTCTGGTCTTCAATATTAGCAGAGACATTGCAGCGGTTGGGATTAACTACCGCCGTCATTTGTCCCGGTTCGCGATCGGCACCGCTAACAATTGCCTTTGCCCTGAACAACAAAATAGAAACTATTCCCATACTTGACGAACGTTCAGCCAGCTTTTTTGCATTAGGAATTGCGAAAAAATCCGGTTTACCAACCGCACTAATTTGCACATCAGGAACCGCCGCAGCCAACTTTTATCCTGCAATAATAGAAGCCAGAGAAAGTCGAATTCCGCTGCTAATATTCACAGCCGATCGACCTCCAGAATTGCGGGACTGTCACGCCGGACAAGCGATCGACCAAGTGAAAATATACGGCAATTATCCGAACTGGCAAGCCGAATTAGCGATACCTTCTGCGTCCAGAGGAATGCTAGAATATCTGCGGCAGACGATCGTGTATGCTTGGGAGCGATCGCAATTTCCAACTCCCGGCCCCGTCCACCTCAACATCCCCTTCCGCGACCCGCTTGTACCCGTTCCAGACATAGCTGTAGAAGCTTTAGAAACAGAATTTAATCCCGAAGATTTCTTTGCAGGATTAGAACCAATTTTTGCAGGAGAAAGCTCTATTGTGGGGCAGGCATCTTGCCTGCCAATTTCCAGAGACGGGCAAGATGCCCGTACCACAACAAGAGACGGGCAAGATGCCCGTTCCACAATACAAGTTATTGACTCCATAATTCAAAAATGGCAACAATGCAGCAGAGGGATTATTATTGCAGGCGTTGCACAGCCTCAATTTCCCGAAAAATACTGTAGTGCGATCGGCCAAATTTCCAAATCCTTAAACTGGCCAGTTTTAGCAGAAGGACTATCCCCAGTCAGAAACTACGCCCAACTAAACCCCCATCTAATTTCCACCTACGATTTAACCCTGCGAAACCGCGAACTAGCAGATAAATTAACCCCAGAAATCGCCATTCAAATCGGAGACTTACCCACAAGCAAAGAACTGCGAAACTGGCTAAACAAAACCCAACCAAAACGCTACATAATCGACCCCAGCCACCACAACTTCGATCCCCTACACGGCCAAACAATTCACCTGCGAACCTCCGTAGAAAACCTCGCAACTAATCTCGCAACTATATTAACTCAAGTCCCCCCCCTGAACAAAGGCGAGTCAACTCTTGTCCCCCCCCTTATTAAGGGGGGGTTAGGGGGGGATCGAGCCCCTGCTACCACTAATATCTCCCCTCAAATCCCCCCCCTAAACAAGGGGGGGTTAGGGGCCGGGCTGTTTCATTCTCCCGAAAAACATGAATTTTGTAGGGGTAGTGCCCCCGTGCCTACCCCCGATCTAGAGGATTCGATCGGCCGATCAGACCAAGAGGGCCGGCACGGGGGCACGGCCCCTACAGAGAATGAAACAGCCCTGGGGTTAGGGGGGGATCGATCCCCTGCAACCCCTGCTATATCCCCTCAAATCCCCCCCCTAAACAAGGGGGAATCAACTCAAATCCCCCCCCTAAACAAGGGCGAGTCAACTCCAGTCCCCCCCCTTAACAAGGGGGGGTTAGGGGGGGTTCAAACCTCTCCCTCAAACGAATACCTCCAACTTTGGCGCAACACCGAAATCCAAGTCAGACAAACAATAGACCAAAAAATATCAGCAATTAACAACATAACCGAACCCAAAGTTTCCTGGCTGCTTTCCCAAATTTTGCCACCTGGAACACCGATATTTATTGCCAACAGTATGCCCGTCAGAGATGTCGAGTTTTTCTGGAAGCCGAACAACTTAGAAATAAAGCCGTTTTTCAATCGCGGCGCTAACGGTATAGACGGCACATTATCAACAGCTTTGGGAATTGCTCACCGCAATCAAAGCAGCATCATGCTAACAGGCGATTTAACACTTTTGCATGATACAAACGGTTTTTTAATTAAACATAAATTTGTCGGTCATCTGACAATCATATTAATTAATAACAACGGCGGCGGAATTTTTGAAATGTTGCCAGTTGCCAAATTTGACCCGCCCTTTGAAGAGTTTTTTGCCACGCCGCAGGATATCAATTTTGCTCAGTTGTGTGCAACTTACGGCGGGGAACACGAGGTAATTGAGGATTGGGAACAGTTCAAACAAAAATTAAGTTTTTTGCCAAATAGCGGGATTCGCGTCTTAGAAGTGCAAACAGACAGGCGCGCCGATGCTAAATGGCGGCAAGATAATTTAGGTAAATTTGCTCAAGGTTCCTAGTAAGGACTTTTGTCAATAAGCCTTTCGCGGGCGGGCCGAAGATCCCGCCCCACAAGCAGAAAATTCACACTTTGTGGAACAGGCATCTTGCCTGTTCCGGGAAATGCTGCAATATCTCAGTTTAAACTGCTGGTTGAGCTAGCAGCGAATCTAACTCTCCTTCTGCATCAAGTTTGTGAATATCATCACAGCCGCCTACGTGTTGCTTATTAATGAAAATTTGGGGTACGCTGCGCCGTCCGTTAGCGCGATCGGCCATTGCTTTTCTAGCCGCTTCGTCGCCATCAATTTTGTATTCCGTGAAATTTACGCCTTTCCACCACAGCAAAGTTTTGGCGCGGATGCAGTAGGGACAGGTTTGCCAAGTATATATTTCCACATTGGCTTTGATGCGATCGGGCTTGCGGCCCAAGATGGGATTGAGAAAATCAAGCATTTTCAGTACGGGGGTAAGGGTGGAACTCATTTAGAAATCATACCCAATGTATAAATTCCGCTGGTATGGGCGCATCTGCCAGAGGTGGGTTTTAAGCTGTCGGGCGATCGCCCTGTGACCCAAGTCACAACTTGACTCTACTCGGATCACTTGCTTTCACCCCTGACAATCACCTTCGCGGCCTCATTAATATCACTGAGCTTTTGAGGAAACCAGAAGATGATAAATATATCGAATTCAACCGCACTGCCATGCACCCCGTACAACTCCTCCCCGGCGCTATCTCTGAAATCCTCGCTTCTGTAACCGATACAGGCGTTTTGACTCTGGCGGATCGCTACGGTTTGATGGCCGCCACCTTCGACGACTCTCTGAATGATGAAGACAGAGGCTGTGTCAACCGCTTGTTGCGGGCGGTGCTCAGAGGCCGAGTCCAAGTAGTCAACGAACTTTCAGCAGCATTCTAATCGGGATTTGAAGTTTTGTTCTGAAGGCAAGGTGAGTCAGCGGTAGATAAAAATAGTGGAAACTCAGGCAGGAGTTGAAACAGCAGTAATTTGAATTCGATTTAAAGTTTTCTCCTCTAACTCAACAACGGTTTATTTGTCAAAGCAGCCTTTACAGGCTGCTTTTTTTTGATCTAATCGCGGATTTCCAGGTTGTACTGGCGGCAGAGGGCGATCAGTTTTTGTTGGAATCGATCGCGCACTGACTCTGGGGCAACAATCGCGCAATCTTCCCAGTAAGGAGCGATTTCGCGAAAAAACCAGAAGGTATTTGAGATATTCCGAATCACTCGCTTGATAGGCGGATCGCCTTCTGGTTCGCTGACTTCCTCATCTTCCTGCTTGCGTCTGTAGTTAAAGGCAAGTCTGCCGGATAAATGAAATTCTACGGGAATCCGCGCTAAATTTGGCAGCCAAGGTCGATCGACCGAAATCACCGCAGCATCTTCAATGCGATCGAGCAGCAGCGTCCAGTTGTGTTCGAGTCCTGGTACGTCTTGATTACCTTCCGATTCTTCGCAGCGACACATTAAATACTGTCGCTTTTCTATGGGGACAATGCGAGCGTGCAAGATGGTGTAATGCCAAAGGCGATCGGTTGCATCCCGGTAAGACAGGCGGAAGGGTTGCTGTCTGTGAATAAAATTGTCGATTTTTTGCCGCCAAGTAGGTAAGGGGTTGCTCAAAAACCGATCGATTTCAGCCCGGAAAGGGAGAGTCAGTTCGCTGCGATCGCTCAACAATTGGGCAATGGCCAGCGCTTCATCAGTTTTGCCCAAGTCAAGCAATTGCTGTCGGGCGATGTCTAGGGCTTTGATGCGGGTTTGCGGCCAATCGTGGTTGGGGGCGATCGTCAGTTGGCGGCGGGCGATCGCTTCTATCAGTTTGGATATGTTCGGGCGATCGCCCCACGTCTTCCCGAATTCTTGGGCCAAGGCTTCCAACTGGGCTTTATCTCGTTCAGATACCGATAGGGTGATCGATTGACCTTTGCGACTCATAAATGTACGGACACTTTATCTTGGTACAGGGTTGATTATCTCTATTGTCGGTGTCAATATGGGGGATATCAACTTTCTACGGACACACTTTCAGCATATGTCCGACTACCAAATTACTCTCAAATCCGTTTACTCCTGTCCCGCTGCGGAGATTCCCCAGGGAGTCAAATTACCGGAAGGTTGGACACTTTCTTGGCATCAACTCGAAACTTTGAAAGCAATTCGCGATCCAAATATTGATGTCATTATCAATACCGCGATGACCGGCGACGGTAAAAGCTTGGCGGCTTATCTAGAAACACTTCTCCAAGGAATACTCCAAGGGTATTACAATGTCATTGGACTGTACCCAACAAATGAACTAGCTCGCGACCAAGAAATCCAAATTAAGCAATACCTTGAGTTGTTTAAACTCGTGGATGAATTGCGAGTTTCGAGACTGAGTGGCCCGGAGTTAGAAATTTACGCCGAAAGTGAAAACATCAAAAAGTGGGAGGCGATCGCCACTCGCACTCAGCAATCTGAAATAATTCTTACTAATCCTGACATTTTTCACTACCTCCACCGCCACGCTTATTTAACTCCCAAAGATAGTCCGAATAAGCTGTGGAGTCCGATCGATACTAGATTCGAGTTATTCATTGTTGATGAATTTCACGTTTGCACGGCTCCGCAAACTGCCAGCATTATCAACACGATGCTGTTGATTAAGCACACCAACCGCCGCAAAAAGTATCTATTTCTGTCAGCAACACCAGACGAACAATTAATTCACCTTTTACAGAAAGCTGGTTTTCAACCGAAGATCATCGATCCGCTGACAGAGAACAAATATCGGTTTCCAGATACAGCAAGCCAAAAAATTGAATTACAAGCAGAGGGATGGTGGCAAGTATCGCGAGCAATTTATTTAACTTTCATTTCTCTGGAACCTACCTATCAAGCTACCGAAACTTGGGTTTGGGAAAATCGCAATTTAATCGAGGATTATTTTCGGCAGCATCCGGGTAGTAAAGGAGCGATTATTCTCAATTCAATTGCAGCCGTCAAGCGTCTAACTCCCAGATTTAAGGAATTCTTGGATACTCTCAGAGTTGAGGAAAACACCAGTTTGACAGGGAAAGGGGATAAAGAGCGATCGCTCGAAGCAGACTTAGTTTTGGGAACTAGCACCATTGATGTCGGCGTTGACTTCAAAATTAATTTCTTAATTTTTGAATCTGCGGATGCAGGCAGTTTCATTCAGCGGCTGGGACGGCTGGGACGCCATGATAGTCACGAAAAAGATGGTAAAAAGATAGCATTTAATCAGTTTACAGCTTATGCTCTCACACCTAACTTTTTAGTAGCAAGACTATTTGAAGACAAGGATGCACCGCTAGTAGCAGATGGTATTTACGATCGTCCTAAATTCCACGCTCAAATCCGCGATAACTACCGCAAAATCAATGATTTCCGAGGCTATTACAAACGGTGGGCCGGGGTGCAGTCAGTTTTGCTCAGCAGCAGCCAAGGATTAGCCCACCCAACCATCAAACAGGAATTTGCAGAAAGTCATAAAGCATTTAAGAAAGATTGCGAACAAGTCTTTGACACCAGTTTGGGAAGGGTGAGAGGTTGCGTCAAGAAATGGACAAGAGAATGGCAAGAGTTATCGAAACAAAAAACAGGAAATCCCATTGCCGAAGATGCTTGCAGTTTTCGAGGTTCTAGTTCTCTTCAGTGTGGTTTGTACGACCTCACCGAGCGAAACGAAGCCGACAGATTTAAGACCTACGATTTGCCGGGAATCTTGAGCAATTTGGAAATTGAACCTATGACAGAAGCCGCTTATATGCGACTGCTGCAAGAGACAGCGGAACGCACAGGTCAACCCATCCCTAAAGGACGATTTGAACGCTGTTTAGCCTTTATGAAATTGCAAACTTATCGAGAGGAGCGAATCAATTGGAAATTTATCTATCCCGGAGATTTGGGGGAAGTTGCAGATGCTTGGAAAGTTCAAGTTTTGTTGGGTATTCAGGTTTTGCAGCCGGGAAATCGCTGGATTAATGAAATTAACAAGCGGCTTAAATTGCGTGGTTTGGTGAGTTACGTCATCCGCTATCCGGTTCAGGAAGCTAAAAAACGGCTGCAATTGCCCATGCACTTTCAAATTTATCCAATTGACGAGTCTGGTAGGCACGAACCCGGAGCACCTTACTCGGTAGCATTCGGCCAGTCGGCCCTGCTTTTGGATACTCTCGCCTATCGGCTTAAGAGCAAGGGGGGTGAGGTGTGGATTTGTTGACAGCTCAAGCCCTGATAGGGATTTGGCATCGTGCCGAAACCGATGCTGGGAAAGGAGGCAACCACCACTAGGAAATGGGTGAAGTTTCAATCCCTGATAGGTATTTATACTCTTGAGCAGAGTCAAGAAGTATTACTTTCCCAGGTGGAGTATAGCAGAAAGTGTAGAAGATAGTTTGATATGGTCTTCACTCATTTAATAGGGTGTAGTAGAATGACAGATGTTGCCCTACGACAGAGAGATGTCCCTATGTCCTCCCAGAAGATCGACCCCGACCAACTGCACCATTTGCTTTGCGGTCTAACACAAGACCTGAGCGAATTCCTGCGCCTATTTACTTCAATCTTACACAAATGTCAAAAACTTGTAACAATTCTTTACGATCAGCAAAGTCAGATTCAGTGTTCTGAGGCTGAAAACATTTATCTCACAAGGATTAACAGCGATATGACAGACAAAATTTCTGAATTGGAATGTCAAGTAAATCCTTTTTCTCAGGAGGGAGATGCTATTTGCAATTCAAGATTTATTGAATAACATCCTGTCGATACTAACCAAGGACTAAATTGCCATGAAAAATCAAGCATTGATAGATTTAGAAATACTTACTTCCCAACTTCCGAATAAAATTCCTTACCTCAAAATGTTAGTTTTGTTTGGATCTAGAGCAACAGGCAAAACTCATGCTAAAAGTGACTGGGATTTTGCCACACTCTATGATGAAGACAAACGGAAAGCTTGCATTGGAGAGCGTGCTTTTGCTTGGTTTGAGGTTCCTCAAAAACTCGGCGAATTTTTTGAAATCAACAGTGATGAAATTGATGTTGTTGAGCTAAACAGATGCTCCTCACTTATTGCTCATTTTGTCGCTCGTGATGGCAAGGTTTTGTATGAAAGCGAACCGGGAGAATTTGAAAAATTCAAACAAAAGGCTTTGATGAGCGATTCAGAAATGAAGCAAACAGAGTGGGAGCTTCGGAATAAAATTGAGTTGTTTTTGAAGAAATGGGATGTAGTATGAGTATTGAGCCTACAGTTGTTTTAAGCAGATTGGAGTTTATTGGTAATTATCTTCTGGAATTAAGGCGATTTCGGGGAATGAGCTTAGAAGATTACTTGAGTAGTTTTGACCATAAAACAATTTCTGAGCGAATTATGGAATTAATTGCTCAAGCTGCGATCGATATCAACGAGCATATCCTAACTCGCGACAAAAATATTCAGCCTCTCTCCAATAAAGACTCTTTTGTCAAGGCTGGACAATATGGAATTATCACCCCTGAACTTGCGACTGATTTAGCACTGTCAGCAGGACTCCGTAATATTTTAGCTCACCGATATTTGGAGATAAATTATGTAGAGCTATTCAATGGTATTCAAGCAGCATTAAATCAATATCCGATCTATATCCAACAAATCACTGAATACCTTAATTCTAGGAGGAAGTAGAAAATGGCCAAGAAGAATAAACCAACAGAGTCAGAATTTATACAACTATCACTTTTTGACGCACCACAGAATTTGAATGTTGAACAGTTTGATGATTTGGAAGAGGATGATTTGGAAGAAGAAGACGATGATGATGATTTGGGGTTGGGTTTTGAAAGTAGCGATCGCGATATTGAGCCGCCCCGACAGGAGTTAATTACCGTCAAGCTTTTGCGATCGGCAATCTTGGCTCAAAATCCCAATGACCCCATCATGGCTGATTTTGCCGAGTATGTTCTGCCCAATCTGCTGCGAGTGGCGATCGGCGTTACTGCTAAAGGCGGTAAATGGATCGAAGCAAAAGAACAGGAACTCGCAGCAAAAGGCAAAGTGATGAACAGGAGAAATGCCGCCGATCAATCCCTAAATACTCATTTACTTAACGGACTTTTCCCGGCTAATTTAATCGAACAGCGCCTAGAAAAATTGAATACAACCGTTAAGCGCGTGATTCGCGAACCAGAAAGACGGTTACTCGTTGCTGCTTTCATTCTCCACGACTTTGAGAAATTTGATTATTGCAGATTTCCGCAAATGTCGCAGAAATACAAAGATTTTCAGAAAAACAAGGATAATAAAATCCGCGATTTGTCAATCCCAGAACATCGAGAAATTATTGATGCCATCATTCGCGACCTCAATCTGGATCGATTAATTAATTCCAACTATCCAGAAGCCTATCGCGAGTATCTTGATGATTTACTCTGCATCGCTTACAACGCTCAAACGCGATCGGATACCAACTGGAATTTTTCCATACACAGTGGACTTCAGCCTCAACTGGAAGGAGATAAACTGGTTGAATTAGCAAAATTAGCTTGTCTCGCTGACCGTTTAGCATCCATTATCAAACATCCTCAAGACGCTCTTAAACCAGGTGTGAATAATGTGATTGGTCAAGTCAGTGACAGACAACTAAAACTCTCCTATCACAGCATTGCTGAAAATCGCGGTGTCCTCACCAATATTGTCAATAATGCCGTAATGAATGCCCATACTGAAATAAATTCAGAGGATATTCATTACTATGAGCCACTGCTGTATTTACCAACAGGTATCATTTATTTGACACACCGCAATGCACCTTCTGTGACAGTGGATAGCATACCCGATCGAGTTGTCAATCAAATCAAATCTCTCTGTGCCAAAGAACTAGAAGACAGACAAACAGGCTTTAGTCGAGATGGTAAAGGCATGAAATATGCCGATTACTACAATTTATTTTTCGACATCCCTGATTTGATGAAAGTTGCACTTAAAGCAACGTTGAGGATTCTGAAAGATGGAAAAAAGCCTGTTACTAAAGACCGCAGCGATAATCTTGTAAAGTTCCAAAAACAGGAAATTTTATCGGCTGATTATAACTTTCGATTTCCAGATGATATTCGGATAGATCAACTTGCTGAATTTGGGGACGCAGTGAGTCGTAAAATCTGGGGAGATTGCGTTGCTAAAATGGAAGCGGAACGCAAGAAGCGCGACGCGGAACGTAAGAAAGATCCAGAATTACTCAAACTACCAGCAATTGATTTAACTCCCGAAAACTTAATTCATGAAGTTGCAGAGTTCTGGAATCTCTCAGAACACCTGCCAACTATCCGAGAAATTCAACGGATTAATGAAAGCCTCAAAGAACACAAACTTAAAGGCAATACGGGCGGAGTTCCTTACGAATGGTACTATTTAGCCGCTAAATATATAGAACATCACCCTAGCATTGAGGATGTACGTCCAGTTGGTGAGGAGTTGATTGCACATATTACAACTTTAATTCAGCCAATTTTGTCTGAATACAATATCCCCGATGGTTGGGAAGATTTGCGGCTGTGGGTGACGCGAGTTGTAATGTTGCAAACACCAGAAGCAGAGCCAATCTCAGGTCAGATTTTCTTAGATGAGTTAGAACGTTATCAAGCGGCTAAAAAATCGGGACGGGGAAAACAGTTAGTTTGTTCGATTTCTCACTCGGCTTATACCGTTACCGAACAAATGGAATCAGCCGTTTTATTCACGCCACAAGTTTATACTAACAAGCAAATGCTGGGAGGCTCTAATGCTAAACGCAATATTTCCAGTATTGCTGGCATCGAAATGATGCTGCGGCAGATTTTAATGAGCCAAACTCAGGAAATTGGAGGACGATTTGAGGATGCTAAATACCGATACCTCTACTTTTATCCGACTTATTACTGCACCCCTGAAACGAACGCATTTTTGCATCAGGCTTACGATAATATTTTCCAAACTCGCTTCGATACGGGAGTTCGCAATCACTTTATTAGCAAGGAACTTCAGGCTAATTTTGAATTGAGCCGCTATCAAAGTGTAGATGTCTTTCATTTGGATGAAAGAGCGGAAGGTAAAAAGGACAAGACATTCAAGCTTACTTATCCCGAAAATCAACCGCTTACCTTTTATTTTATGGCATTGCCTCCTGAGAAAAAAGGGAAAGATAAAAAAATAACTGATACAGAATCTTGGATTATGCCAGCTTGGTTAGCGTTTGCATTTCCCATGATTCTGGATGTCAAAACAGTGGTTTCGGAGTCGCCAATTCCGCCATTTAATGACGGTGCAGACTTTGAAGAAAGCGTATTTCTAGATAGCGCACCGCCAGCTTTTAGGGTTTTGACGAAGCGCGATCGCTTCCGCCTCGACTACATCCTAGAAGGTTGGGAGGAAAACGGCAAATCTTATCCTGCACCTTTAAATGTTTTAACTGCTGCTTATGCCATTCATCTTGATGTTAATGCGAAACAGGGGAAGTCCGGCTATGACTCCAACTGGGGAAAATTAACTGAACTCGCCACTGATTTTGAAACCAGCCCTCTTTATGTGTTTAGCTACCTCAATAAGTGGGTGCGGAAACAGAAAAATGAAACCGCGTCAATTCAAAAAATCAAGCTTTATGCTTATCATTTTTACCCTTGTTTTGACGCTTATGCCCAATATAATCATGAAGAGGAACGATTGACTGTGACAAGCGCATCAAGTTTAAACCACCCCCAAAAATTGACGGAATTGTATCGCCGATTTTACCGTGCCAGTAAGCGATATAATCCCAAGGCAAATGCTGTGCTGAAACCGATTGATATTGCTTCTAAAACTATCCTTGAAGCCGATCTGAGTTGTCAAGGTGAATCTTTAGTGTTGACAGTTGCTGCTGAAGTTTCAAAGCTCATGGATCGCGTTCACTCTTCTACTGCGGAAGGACGCTGGATTTTTAGCAATCGAGAGGAAGAAAGACAGGCAATTTTAGATTTTGGTCGATACTTTGTTGAGGAGGTATTTGAGAAATCATTTGCGGGCGATCGGGCCCGTTTAGCCGGCCGCCAAATCAACTTAATCCGAGATACCTGCGAATTCATTTATCGTTTAGAGAATGACAAAGAAAATCGCGCTAGAGATGACAAATCCGGTGACGAATCTCAGGAAGAAGCTGACAATTAAAGCTGAAGCTAGTGTTTGACAAGCTACACGCAATTTGCACCAGTAACATTTTAACTACAAATTTCACTTAGGAGACAAATCATGCCTTTCTTGAAAACCCTTGATGCTAAATTATTTCATGCCAGCATCCCTTACAAACCAATGGGAAAATATGCCCACTTCCTGACTGTACGAGTGACAGAATCTTATCCCCTATTTCAGACAGATGGAGAACTGAATAAAGCGCGAGTCCGGGCCGGAATTGAAGACCAAAAACCTATCAGCCGCCTTACTATGTTTAAGCGCAAGCAATCTACACCAGAACGTTTAGTCGGCCGCGAGTTGCTGCGTAACTATGGTTTTATGACCGCTGAAGATTGCGAATACAATGTCAAGTTTGCCATGAATAATCCTGATTGCATTATCTACGGATTTGCGATCGGTGACTCTGGTTCAGAGAAATCTAAAGTAGTAGTTGACACAGCATTTTCAATTACCGCTTTTGATGAATCTCACGAGACTTTTACCCTCAATGCTCCCTTTGAGAATGGCACAATGGCTTCTAAGGGTGAAGCAGGTTCTAAACCAGGCGAAGTTACCAGTCGAATCAATCAGCAAGACCACATCAAACCCCAGATTTTCTTTCCTAGCATTGTCACCCTGAAAGACCCTACAGAAGCTAGTTTTTTGTATGTTTTCAACAACATCCTCAGAACCAGACACTATGGCGCTCAAACGACCCGCACAGGTCGAGTCAGAAATGAGTTAATTGGTGTCGTATTTGCCGACGGCGAAATTACTAGCAACCTCCGCTGGACGCAAGCAATTTACGATAAATTGCAGGGTGACGATAAACTTAATTCCAACAACCCTCTCAATGAAGATGATGTGATTATGGCTGCTAGGGCTGCTATCCAAACGTTACTGTCTGAGGAATTTATCGTGCATGAAGACTTTATTGGGGATAAGTTTACACCATTAGTGACAGAGGTTAAAGCTGTTATTGGCAATGAAGATGAACTTAAAAAAATGTTAAAGAAAGCCGATGATGAGGCTAAAGCTTACGCGAAGAAGCATATCAAGGGTAAAGCAGGAGCTACAGCAGCAGCGGAGTAACAACCATGACTTTTATTTACCGCTGTCAAATCGAGTTGCACGATAGCCTTTATTTTGCCACTCGCGAGATAGGGAGACTTTACGAAACAGAGCCGGTAATTCACAATTACGCGCTTTGTTACGCCCTCGGTTTGGTGGATAGCGAAATCTATTCCACCACCGTTTCTGAAGAACATTCCTATCGCTATTTCTGTCCAGAACAAGTTCCTAAATACGAGACGCATTTAACGGCGCTCAACCAACAGGGAATTTATGTTACTCCGGGGCGATCTATTTCTCACTCCTCTACCCTCAATACTTGGAAATATGCCAACAATAACTATCACGTTGAGATGGAGAAAACTCAGAAAAATATCCCTAGTTTTGGCAGAACAAAAGAAATCGCGCCGGAAAGCAAATTTGAGTTTTTCATAATCTCAGAGAAGTCTCTGAAACTGGCAAAGTGGATACGGTTGGGAAAGTGGATGAGCAAAGCAGCAGTCGAAATCGTAGAACAGAAGGAAGTGAAGCGCTCGACTTCTGAAGCTAACTTAAATTTTCCCTATCTGCTAAATCCTTTAGATGTGATGTTTTCCCATCAAGTGATTAGCTACGATGTGGTTAATATGCCTCCGGTTAGCCTCATCCAAAATGTCAAAATGCTAGGGCGATATTACGAGTTTGAGCCACTCAAAATTCCCGCTTGTATGGAATACCGCTTTCGGGCAGATTAATAGGAAGCAGAGCCTCTAGAAATGCGTTCCCAGGTTCTACCTGGGAACGAGCAATTTACCATAATTCCTGTAGGGGCGGGTTCACCAATATCTGTAAGAAAAACGAGAGATTCTGTAAACCCGCCCGATCTTCAATTATGGTCGATCGTTCCCATATCCTATCATATGATATCCCTTGGCTTGACCGTAATACCCCGACAGGGGCGGGTTTTTGAGATTGCCAATTATTGGCAGATATTGTTGGTAAACCCGCCCCTACAATATTATCGGTAATCGATCGCAAATCATATCATTTCCTGGTGGTCTGCAATGCTTTCAACAATCACCAACCATTAACCAAATATGCCGCACAGCCTAGTCCTCAACATCCTTCCCCTGGCCCCAATTCCCCCCGGATACCTCACCGGCAGACACCTGCACGCCCTCTTCCTCACCCTCGTGAGTTCGGTTGACAAAAAACTCGGCGATCGCCTCCACGATGCCGCCGCCCAAAAATCCTTCACCCTCAGCCCTTTGCAAACTAAAAAATGCCCTTTCAAAAAACACCATTTCCTGCAATGGGAACACACAGAACCGATTCCAGAACACACCCTCTGTTGGTGGCGAATTACTCTCCTTGATGACACTTTATTCGGCAAGTTAACTCAGCTTTGGCTGAACCTCAATCCCTCGAAGCCGTGGCATCTCGGCCCCGCCGATTTGATGATTACTAAGATTCTCGGAACGCCCCAAATAGATCAGCCTTGGGCTAATGCTTGTACTTACTCTCAACTGTACGAACAAGCTTCCGAAACTAATCGTTTAATTGCCTTCAGTTTTGCGACTCCTACTACCTTTCGACAGGGCAAATTTGATTCAGTAATTCCTACTAGAGATTGCGTTTTTAATAGTCTCCTCAGTCGCTGGAATAAGTACAGCCCGATCGCCATTCCCGATCTTTCCTTCGATGCACTTTTTTCGACATTTGTCAATATCCGAAGTGAAAAATTGACTAACTATCAAAGCGATTTTGTCGGCATGGTTGGGGAGGTTAGTTATCGGATTTTGGGAGATGTGGAGCCTTTAGCGATTAAGCAAATTAATGCTTTGGCTGATTTTGCTGTTTACTGCGGGGTGGGGAGGAAAACTCCGATGGGGATGGGAATGACTAGGCGAATAGTTGTTAATAAGAGTTTTTAAGTTGTTACGTCCGATGTGGGTTTAAATCCCTGTCTAGAGAGCAAAGTCCGCCGGGGGTTTAAACCCCCGTCTCATAGCGAAAGTCCTCTGAAGAGGACTGCACCCAACTCTTTTTTATGGAGATCATTAAATCTGCTGTAAATAATTGAATCTTCAGTCGATTTTACCGCTCAATTTTGCACCCTTCTCAAAAAGCTGTAGGGGCGGGTTCGCCAAAGTCTTTGAAGTTTGCAGATAGGTTAAATAAACCCGCCCAACCCCACAAATAACCCCCAAATACCCCTCTATTGAGAATGCTGCCAAATCTCAGTTTTAACCGAATTTAGCTTGGTATTTGTCGTTAAGTCGTTAAGTCCGCCGGGGGTTTAAACCCCCGTCTCCTAGCGAAAGTCCTCTGAAGAGGACTGCACCAAACTATTATTTATGGACTCATGAAATCTGCTGTCAACGATTGAATATTCAGTCGGTTTCAACCGACTTTAGCTATGAGACAGGGGTTTCAACCCCTGGCGGACTGGGGCATCACTAATTAATTCCAATTACCAATCTCTTACAAACCATCAAAAAAATGAACGACTCTGATTACATTTCGATCGCAACTCTCAACCAATACTCCTATTGCGCTCACCGCTGCTGGCGAATGTCTTGTGCAGGAGAATTCACGGATAATCAGTATACCATTGAAGGGACAAGTTTGCACGATCGCGTTCACACGATGGGTGAAATTAACCGCAATGAAACTTGGCAGGTGCGGGCGATTTGGCTGAAATCCGAGCGCTACAAACTGATTGGTAAATCGGATTTGATTGAGTCGGCTGAGGGTGAGATTTATCCCGTGGAATACAAGCGGGGACGGAAGGGGGAATGGGATAACGACGAGTTGCAAGTTTGCGCTCAAGCGCTTTGTTTGGAGGAGATGACGGGGAAAACTATTGCGACTGGATATGTGTATTACGCGCAGTCGCATCAGCGGCAATTAGTCGAGATTTCTGAGCAATTGAGACAGGATGCGATCGCCACTATTGAAAAAGTCGGTGCTCTTTGGCGATCGGGAAATATCCCTTTACCAGTTTACACCGCTCGGTGTACCGGATGCAGTCTTTTTACCCACTGTCTGCCCCAAGCTGCCGCCAAAGTCAACCGCTATCAAGAAGCAAGTTAACCTGCAAATAGGAGAATTCACAATGGGAACAGTTTACATTACTCAAGAAGATGCTTTTATTGGCAAAGTCGATGAACGTCTGACGGTTAAAGCTGACAAAAAAAATCTGTTGGACGTGCCATTAATTAAGATTGATGGTGTTGTTGCTTTGGGACGCGCTACAGTTTCGCCGGCTGTCGTTGTGGAACTTTTGGAACGTCACATTCCTTTGAGTTTTTTGACAGTAAACGGACGTTATTTGGGGAGGTTAGAACCGGAGATGACGAAAAATATTTTTGTGCGAAAAGCTCAGTGGCAAGCGGCTGGAGAATCGGAACAAGCCGTGCATTTAGTTAGGGGATTTGTACGGGGAAAACTCAAGAATTACCGCAATTCTTTGTTAGAATGTCAGCGCAAATATTCTCCCCAGGATTTTGAAAAACCCATCGCCCAATTGAAACAAGTCATCGCGTCTATTGACAAAACTTCCAATATTAATTCTCTGCGAGGATTGGAGGGGGCGGGTAGTGCGACTTATTTTGGCTGCTTCAATCAACTGATTCGCGTGCCGGAATTTAGCTTTGAAGTTCGCCGCCGCCGTCCGCCTACTGACCCGGTAAATTCTCTGTTAAGTTTGGGATATTCTCTGCTGCGGCACGATGTTCAAAGTGCGGTGAATATTGTGGGGTTCGATCCGTATTTGGGATATTTGCATTTTGAGCGCTATGGCCGTCCTTCGTTAGCGCTGGATTTGATGGAAGAATTTCGACCTTTGGTAGTTGATGCTGTAGTGTTGAAGGCGATTAATTTGCAGAAAGTTTCGCCTAATGATTTTACCGCAGAACCGTTGAGCGGGGCGGTTTCTTTAACAAAAGAAGCGCTGCACAATTTTTTGCGACTTTACGAAGAAAAGAAGCAGTCAACGTTTAAGCATCCTGTGATGGGAAAGTTGTGTACTTATCAAGAAGCTTTTGAAATTCAAGGGCGGTTGATGGCTAAGTATTTGATGGGTGAAGTTGATAAGTATCCACCTCTGATTTTGAGATAGGGAGGCAATTAAGTTATGTTTGTTTTGGTTTGCTACGATATATCTGAGGACAAGCGCCGCACTAAGATTCACAACATCCTCAAGTCTTATGGGGAATGGAAGCAGTATTCGGTGTTTCATTGCGAGGTGACGGATACTCAGTATGCCCGGATGCGCCAACGTCTGAGTAAGGTGATTAAGTCGGAAGAAGACAGCATCATGTTTCACTATTTGTGCGCTTGCTGTCAGGGCAAGATCGAGCGGATTGGCGGCCGGGCACCGATCGATACTACGATCTTTATGGTTTGATTTTGCGTCTGGCTGTAGGTGTTAAACTGAGGGGGTGAATTTTAATGGCTGAGAGCTTTACTAGGACTGGGTTTGCAGTGGTTTGTACCTCATGCGGGTCAGACGCAAATGCTGTAAGCTTTACTGGGAGAGAGTTTGAGGTCTATTTTAATTTTGCCCCCTTGACAGGGCGATCGCTGAAACGGTATATTGATTGCAGTCAGACGCAACTGAACCTTGAAAACCTTATATTTCAAACCTCCCAGACCCCGGCGGCCGAAAACAACCTAAAACCCTATCAGGGATTGAAACTGATTTCACTAGGTTTAGCCTCTCTGATATCGAGCCGAAAACAACCTAAAACCCTATCAGGGATTGAAACCGGGTATTGGAGCGCCAGAACACGCTCTTGCCGATCGGCCGAAAACAACCTAAAACCCTATCAGGGATTGAAACCTATATCCTGACTGGGGCTGGGGCGAGATTGCAGATGCCGAAAACAACCTAAAACCCTATCAGGGATTGAAACACGACAAGGGGAAAAACTGTTGTCTGACCGTTAGAAAGCCGAAAACAACCTAAAACCCTATCAGGGATTGAAACTCTGAAAAGTTAAACTTGCTGGTAATACTCCCAGGCCGAAAACAACCTAAAACCCTATCAGGGATTGAAACCAGACAGAACTCGGCAAGGTGGCGAAAGTTATCCGCCGAAAACAACCTAAAACCCTATCAGGGATTGAAACAGAAAGGTATTTGAGCTTATAACCTGTCTCTCTAACCTGCCGAAAACAACCTAAAACCCTATCAGGGATTGAAACGTAATGAATTATATAACCCTCGATAAGATTCGCTTATCGCCGAAAACAACCTAAAACCCTATCAGGGATTGAAACGCGTCGCTAGTTGGTTGCTCGCTTGCTGTGCTCCGCCGAAAACAACCTAAAACCCTATCAGGGATTGAAACGCATTACCTTACCTTACGCATCCGCAATCGGCGAGGCCGAAAACAACCTAAAACCCTATCAGGGATTGAAACCCAAAAAGAAGCTTATTGGAAGGGCGAGCCTGTTGGGCCGAAAACAACCTAAAACCCTATCAGGGATTGAAACAATTTGATTCTTTATGGTGCGGTTGCAGTTGCTCAATTGCCGAAAACAACCTAAAACCCTATCAGGGATTGAAACCGGGATAATTTCACAAATCCCATATATTTTATTTGCCGAAAACAACCTAAAACCCTATCAGGGATTGAAACCAAGAAGGTTAGCGATCGCCTTCTTCTTACAGCGCCGAAAACAACCTAAAACCCTATCAGGGATTGAAACGTTTCGCATAGTCGCAGCGACACAGGATGGAGATAAGCCGAAAACAACCTAAAACCCTATCAGGGATTGAAACAAATATTTAAATATTACCGAATAAAACAGTCCCGCCGAAAACAACCTAAAACCCTATCAGGGATTGAAACCCGGCGTGTAGTAGCCGGCGATGCGCCGTGTAGTGCCGAAAACAACCTAAAACCCTATCAGGGATTGAAACTATGTGACTGGCATTTGCTTAATGGAGTTTAAGAGCCGAAAACAACCTAAAACCCTATCAGGGATTGAAACTAGAATTGGGTATCGCTGGATTGTAGGATGAGCAGCGCCGAAAACAACCTAAAACCCTATCAGGGATTGAAACAAACCCTATCAGGGATTGAAACCCAGCTCCTATATCCGAAAACATTGCTCAGCCTATTGCCGAAAACAACCTAAAACCCTATCAGGGATTGAAACGATGCTAAAAGGTTTTCAAAGCCTAATAAAGTATGCCGAAAACAACCTAAAACCCTATCAGGGATTGAAACGGGTGGTATTGGCAGCAGCGCTGGAGCATTGGACAAAGCCGAAAACAACCTAAAACCCTATCAGGGATTGAAACGCAATGATGAACTCTAAGCAATCCGTAGCATCTAAGCCGAAAACAACCTAAAACCCTATCAGGGATTGAAACTCAAAAGTCAAAGTTTTATAACATCCAATCGAGCCGAAAACAACCTAAAACCCTATCAGGGATTGAAACCTGGTATCGGAGCGCCGGAATATGCTCTAGCCGAGCCGAAGCCGAAAACAACCTAAAACCCTATCAGGGATTGAAACTGCTGGTGCATTAGGAATTCCAGCATTGCATTGTGCCGAAAACAACCTAAAACCCTATCAGGGATTGAAACGGGTGTAGCTTCTTGCCTCGTGCTTTGCTGCGGCGAAGTGCCGAAAACAACCTAAAACCCTATCAGGGATTGAAACTTTATATGATTGGGGGGATTGCAATGATGCTTGGAGCCGAAAACAACCTAAAACCCTATCAGGGATTGAAACTCAGGATGAAGTGACATCGCAGTGGGATTCGTTGGAGCCGAAAACAACCTAAAACCCTATCAGGGATTGAAACAAAGTTAATAGTTCATTGGAGTGTACACCCGGTACGCCGAAAACAACCTAAAACCCTATCAGGGATTGAAACATAATGCCCGACTTTAATTGATACATCAGGAAAGCCGAAAACAACCTAAAACCCTATCAGGGATTGAAACATTTTTTCAGATTTGACAGATTTAGATGCCATTAAGCCGAAAACAACCTAAAACCCTATCAGGGATTGAAACTCCAAAATCCCCACGGGCGATCGGATGAACCGGGCCGAAAACAACCTAAAACCCTATCAGGGATTGAAACGCACAATAAACAATTCCCCCCTAAAACTATGAGAGCCGAAAACAACCTAAAACCCTATCAGGGATTGAAACACTGCGCGGGGACAGCAAAAACGCGAGCTCAGTAAAGGCCGAAAACAACCTAAAACCCTATCAGGGATTGAAACTTTAGAATTTGCAGCAAAAAATATTAGCTAGTAATGGCTAGCCGAAAACAACCTAAAACCCTATCAGGGATTGAAACTACAAAGAAGATGGGGGGAGATTCACCCGTGAAGCCGAAAACAACCTAAAACCCTATCAGGGATTGAAACTCCGAATTTTCAATTTACGATCGCGTTTGGCGGGCCGAAAACAACCTAAAACCCTATCAGGGATTGAAACTATTTCTTCCCGTCAGTCATGCCACGAGCAACAGCGCCGAAAACAACCTAAAACCCTATCAGGGATTGAAACATAAAGCTGGCAAGGGCGAGCGGGTTTACGCCAAGCCGAAAACAACCTAAAACCCTATCAGGGATTGAAACGACTGTAAGATAAGGAATGGTGAAGGGAATTGTCGTTGCCGAAAACAACCTAAAACCCTATCAGGGATTGAAACGTTGGTCAAGATGCCGATCGCCCTGTAGTAGGCCGAAAACAACCTAAAACCCTATCAGGGATTGAAACGGAGAATGCTACGGGATAGCCCTCTTGCAACAAGCCGAAAACAACCTAAAACCCTATCAGGGATTGAAACCGTTAGAAGTTCGACAAACTTTTATCTCATCGCTAACGCCGAAAACAACCTAAAACCCTATCAGGGATTGAAACACAGCGC
Source organism: Microcoleus sp. T3_D1 (assembly GCF_036700405.1). Lineage (NCBI taxonomy): Bacteria > Bacillati > Cyanobacteriota > Cyanophyceae > Oscillatoriales > Microcoleaceae > Microcoleus > Microcoleus sp. T3_D1. Next base: position 22,603 of record NZ_JAUBOV010000057.1, on the reverse strand, counting down.
GGTGAGGGCGGTACAGTCACACACAGCAAAGCCGAAAACAACCTAAAACCCTATCAGGGATTGAAACTTTTGTGGTGATGGTTTCATTCAATTCAGGCAGTGCCGAAAACAACCTAAAACCCTATCAGGGATTGAAACTCGCTATCAAAAACACCCTCTTTGGCTCCATCAAGCCGAAAACAACCTAAAACCCTATCAGGGATTGAAACTAATAAATTAGACTTTAATATATTAATCAGTTTCGGCCGAAAACAACCTAAAACCCTATCAGGGATTGAAACAGAAACCGCTCGAATTCTATCTCGCGACCGACAAAGGCCGAAAACAACCTAAAACCCTATCAGGGATTGAAACGACCGAGGCGATCGCACTTGCCGACAAAAATCAGGCCGAAAACAACCTAAAACCCTATCAGGGATTGAAACGGCAATATGATGCAGCCCCATTCTTAAAACAGTTGGGCCGAAAACAACCTAAAACCCTATCAGGGATTGAAACGGATTATCGCTATTGCTGCGAATGGATGAATGAAAAGCCGAAAACAACCTAAAACCCTATCAGGGATTGAAACCGGCTGAGGACACCCTAGTTTATCTTTGTAGCGTTTAATGCCGAAAACAACCTAAAACCCTATCAGGGATTGAAACGCTTAATTCCCCAAATGGGAACAAATACTCTAAGCCGAAAACAACCTAAAACCCTATCAGGGATTGAAACACAGAATTACCTCTATTTTCCGATTAAGGTTGTTGGGCCGAAAACAACCTAAAACCCTATCAGGGATTGAAACAAAGCTGACAACCTGCCCATGTTCCAGTTCGTAATGCCGAAAACAACCTAAAACCCTATCAGGGATTGAAACCAAAGCCCCTCCATTCCAGAAGTGACTAATATTGAAGCCGAAAACAACCTAAAACCCTATCAGGGATTGAAACCAGCGAACACAACGATGATAAGTACCATCAGAGCCGAAAACAACCTAAAACCCTATCAGGGATTGAAACCGCTTTTGCCTCGATTGTTCCCCAGTTTTTGGAGCCGAAAACAACCTAAAACCCTATCAGGGATTGAAACCTTAGAAGTGCTAAAGCCCGGTGAATCAAAGTCTTCAGGCCGAAAACAACCTAAAACCCTATCAGGGATTGAAACGATGACAATAGTAGAAAGAAATCTCATAAAACAATGCCGAAAACAACCTAAAACCCTATCAGGGATTGAAACAGCTGGCAGCCGTGCATGAGGCGAGGGATTTTAAATGCCGAAAACAACCTAAAACCCTATCAGGGATTGAAACCCCCGAAATCGTCGGGATTCCAAGGCTCTAATTGCCGAAAACAACCTAAAACCCTATCAGGGATTGAAACCGGCATTGGCTGCTTTATCTGCCATCGCCTCCAAGCCGAAAACAACCTAAAACCCTATCAGGGATTGAAACCCCAGTGGAGCATTGACAATCTCCGAATACACCCGCCGAAAACAACCTAAAACCCTATCAGGGATTGAAACCAAATAGCAGCATCTTCGGATAGTGAAGCCCAAGCCGAAAACAACCTAAAACCCTATCAGGGATTGAAACCTGAAAAATTTCGACTAGCGATCGCCACGCCACATTGCCGAAAACAACCTAAAACCCTATCAGGGATTGAAACTAGAAAATTGGCGCGATATATGCGATCGCTACCTGGCCGAAAACAACCTAAAACCCTATCAGGGATTGAAACCGCTAGTTATTCCAGTATCGCCAACCTTAATGGGCCGAAAACAACCTAAAACCCTATCAGGGATTGAAACTTACTTCTCCCTTTTTCCAAGAGGGATAGTAAGGCCGAAAACAACCTAAAACCCTATCAGGGATTGAAACCTTGCAGATTTCCCAAAGAATTGGACATTAAGACGCCGAAAACAACCTAAAACCCTATCAGGGATTGAAACTCTGATTTCATAGCGCGACCCGATGCTTTTACTAAAAGCCGAAAACAACCTAAAACCCTATCAGGGATTGAAACACTTTAATAGATTTTCCTCAAACGCTCGCTTTTTATGCCGAAAACAACCTAAAACCCTATCAGGGATTGAAACGCAGCCTTCACACCTCCAGCCCTAGAGCCTCTTGAAGCCGAAAACAACCTAAAACCCTATCAGGGATTGAAACATAACGGCAGTAGCTATGTGGCTCTTACTGCAAAGCCGAAAACAACCTAAAACCCTATCAGGGATTGAAACGCAGGGAGAAGATGAGTTGGTTCGAGATCGGATCGGCCGAAAACAACCTAAAACCCTATCAGGGATTGAAACAGGAAGTTAGCAAAATTGCATTACAAAGTTTCGTGTAGCCGAAAACAACCTAAAACCCTATCAGGGATTGAAACTGCGAGTTTGCTCAAGACTACGGCTATCACAAACAGCCGAAAACAACCTAAAACCCTATCAGGGATTGAAACCACAGGAAAAGCTGACCCGGCTCACTTGGACAGTAAAGCCGAAAACAACCTAAAACCCTATCAGGGATTGAAACTGAGCAGCGGTCGCTCATCAGTCTCATAAGCTGAGCCGAAAACAACCTAAAACCCTATCAGGGATTGAAACAGGATAGGCAAGCTTCCAAGCATCGGAATGGTAAAGCCGAAAACAACCTAAAACCCTATCAGGGATTGAAACAACTAATACTAGCTGACTAGAAAATTTCTTAGTTGCCGAAAACAACCTAAAACCCTATCAGGGATTGAAACCATACCGAAAAGACAAAGAATGGACGGGCAACGTGCCGAAAACAACCTAAAACCCTATCAGGGATTGAAACGCTAACACGCTCGGAGCGTGGGGAAAAGTGCAGGCCGAAAACAACCTAAAACCCTATCAGGGATTGAAACAGAAACTGCTGGCAGCGGTCACAAGCTCGAATCATGCCGAAAACAACCTAAAACCCTATCAGGGATTGAAACGCGAGTAATCGTTTGACCGTGTTTGACCCGCTACAGCCGAAAACAACCTAAAACCCTATCAGGGATTGAAACTCTTAAGTTTGCGTGGTGGACAAAGCGGTGGACAAAGCCGAAAACAACCTAAAACCCTATCAGGGATTGAAACGGAAAAATCTTATAGCATTCATAACCACGATATTGCCGAAAACAACCTAAAACCCTATCAGGGATTGAAACATCAATTAGTAGATTTGTCTGAAAGGTACGATTACGCCGAAAACAACCTAAAACCCTATCAGGGATTGAAACAACCAAATAATTTCAGAGCGCTCCATGATAAGAAAGCCGAAAACAACCTAAAACCCTATCAGGGATTGAAACTTCAAAAATTTGGTTCCAGTCTTGGTCTGAATCAGCCGAAAACAACCTAAAACCCTATCAGGGATTGAAACGTATAAGTTACGGCAGGACTTGGATCTTTTACAGCCGAAAACAACCTAAAACCCTATCAGGGATTGAAACCAACGCGAATAATCCTAAAAAGTTACCCACAGTTAGCCGAAAACAACCTAAAACCCTATCAGGGATTGAAACAAATATAGGCGATCTGGAGCGGGTGGAACTGGTACGCCGAAAACAACCTAAAACCCTATCAGGGATTGAAACTGCTTCTAGCTTCTCTTCTTCTTCGGCTAGGGCAAGGCCGAAAACAACCTAAAACCCTATCAGGGATTGAAACATCTGAGCGTACTTTAGTTAAGCTTCAACGGCTAGAGCCGAAAACAACCTAAAACCCTATCAGGGATTGAAACCGGTAAATATCGAAGGGAGAACTTATCTCTCATGAAAACAGGCCGAAAACAACCTAAAACCCTACCAGGGATTGAAACTGGCGCTGCTGCTGACGATCGGGCATTTGTACACCAGCCGAAAACAACCTAAAACCCTACCAGGGATTGAAACTAGTTGGTCGGAGTCGTCACGGTCACAGAGAATGCCGAAAACAACCTAAAACCCTACCAGGGATTGAAACTTTTCCTCGGCCTCGGTTGCGGGCGGCTTTGCGGCCGAAAACAACCTAAAACCCTACCAGGGATTGAAACGAACTTGATGCTACCAATCGCACTGCTGGATTTGCCGAAAACAACCTAAAACCCTACCAGGGATTGAAACTTCTACCCGCATTACTACCCCCTTCAGATGGTTTGCCGAAAACAACCTAAAACCCTACCAGGGATTGAAACTCTGTAAATGTTTAAACAGAGAAAGTCGTACTTGTGCCGAAAACAACCTAAAACCCTACCAGGGATTGAAACTACCAGGGTTTTGCTCCAGTGCTCTTTGTGCTGGTGCCGAAAACAACCTAAAACCCTACCAGGGATTGAAACCCTCTGCACAGCTACGGTTCGCCTCATCTAAAGGCCGAAAACAACCTAAAACCCTACCAGGGATTGAAACGTCTAGCAACTGCACTTCGGACTCTATGCCATTAAGCCGAAAACAACCTAAAACCCTACCAGGGATTGAAACGAGTGATTCGCCTTTTCCCATTGAAGAAAATGCTTGCCGAAAACAACCTAAAACCCTACCAGGGATTGAAACCGGGCACATAAGTGTATCTTTTTATTATCCAAGTAGGCCGAAAACAACCTAAAACCCTACCAGGGATTGAAACTTAGAAAAACTGATTCCCAGAGCTTTCTGAGGGACAGGTGCCGAAAACAACCTAAAACCCTACCAGGGATTGAAACAAAAGGGGTTGGTGTAGGAGTTGGGGACGGAGTGCCGAAAACAACCTAAAACCCTACCAGGGATTGAAACGCATTATCGCAGCAACCTCAAACCGTTGAGTGCTGTGCCGAAAACAACCTAAAACCCTACCAGGGATTGAAACTAATTGACTGAATTTAATTGACTGAATTCTCAAGTGAGGCCGAAAACAACCTAAAACCCTACCAGGGATTGAAACGCTAAATCTTCCGGTGCAACGTCGGAATAATCTGCAAGCCGAAAACAACCTAAAACCCTACCAGGGATTGAAACAGTAAAGTATGCTTCCATTGAACAGAACCTCATAAGCCGAAAACAACCTAAAACCCTACCAGGGATTGAAACTTTCTTATCCCACGACAAAACGGTGGACTTCGGGAAGCCGAAAACAACCTAAAACCCTACCAGGGATTGAAACTTCCCACAAGGGACAAACCGCAGAGGAGAAAGAGCAAGGCCGAAAACAACCTAAAACCCTACCAGGGATTGAAACTCCGAGAACTGCAACCAAAATTCGCAGTTATTGAAGCCGAAAACAACCTAAAACCCTACCAGGGATTGAAACAAACCTGTACCAGTAACAATGATGTTATCTGATGAAGCCGAAAACAACCTAAAACCCTACCAGGGATTGAAACCTTAGCTAATTTGTTGTCAATTTCCCGTTGAAAGCCGAAAACAACCTAAAACCCTACCAGGGATTGAAACCTGACGAATGCGGGACTCCAGACTAATGAAGGAGCCGAAAACAACCTAAAACCCTACCAGGGATTGAAACCAAACAAACCACCATTGTTTGCTGCCATTTCCTTTAAAGCCGAAAACAACCTAAAACCCTACCAGGGATTGAAACACGCAAAAGAAAGAAATAACAAAAGCCAAAGCAAGCCGAAAACAACCTAAAACCCTACCAGGGATTGAAACTTGCTTCTAACTCATCAAGGGTATCTACAATCAGCCGAAAACAACCTAAAACCCTACCAGGGATTGAAACAGCTATTACCCCCTAGATTGTGCTAGGGGGTTTTCGCCGAAAACAACCTAAAACCCTACCAGGGATTGAAACTTAGATTTTTTGGGTGCGGTAGTGGGTGCGGTGCCGAAAACAACCTAAAACCCTACCAGGGATTGAAACTTAATCGCTTGCGCTTGATTGACGGTGACTGATAGCCGAAAACAACCTAAAACCCTACCAGGGATTGAAACTAACTCCCTGCGACGCCCCCTGAGTGCAACTAGCGCCGAAAACAACCTAAAACCCTACCAGGGATTGAAACACAACCACCCGGCAGACGCCCCGAAGGGCGTTTCGCCGAAAACAACCTAAAACCCTACCAGGGATTGAAACTTGCTGTTTCTGCCGCTCAGTCAGACTCATCACCGCCGAAAACAACCTAAAACCCTACCAGGGATTGAAACGAAGTTGATTAAGTTTGCAAACCAGCCCCCAAAGCCGAAAACAACCTAAAACCCTACCAGGGATTGAAACAGGAACAAAAAAATCAAAACGCTTCTCAATAGACGCCGAAAACAACCTAAAACCCTACCAGGGATTGAAACCCGGGCCTCTATCCCAACATCACAGAGGTAGATAGCCGAAAACAACCTAAAACCCTACCAGGGATTGAAACCCCTTTATGAAGGGCGTAGCCGATTTTTGATACCGCCGAAAACAACCTAAAACCCTACCAGGGATTGAAACAACTAAGGGATGCTTGCTTCTGAATACTGGCACCGCCGAAAACAACCTAAAACCCTACCAGGGATTGAAACAAATTTCCAATACTGGTGGTCGGAGTTTCAACAACATGCCGAAAACAACCTAAAACCCTACCAGGGATTGAAACCCCTATATTAAAGGGTGGGCTGATCGTGTTTTTTGCCGAAAACAACCTAAAACCCTACCAGGGATTGAAACCAGTGCTGGCAGATGCTGGGTACAAAACCACCAAGCCGAAAACAACCTAAAACCCTACCAGGGATTGAAACATAGGCCATATTACAGAAAGACGATCCACCCTGAGCCGAAAACAACCTAAAACCCTACCAGGGATTGAAACTTGAAATGTCATTGTTTTGGGTGATTTGCTGGTTTGCCGAAAACAACCTAAAACCCTACCAGGGATTGAAACCTCAGCATTTTGAACAAAAGCACAAGGGGCGGTGCCGAAAACAACCTAAAACCCTACCAGGGATTGAAACGCCAGAGTAGTTAGGTTTACCGGGGCATCGCCAGGCCGAAAACAACCTAAAACCCTACCAGGGATTGAAACTAGAAAATTCTTTCCACCATTTCTCAAAATCAAGCCGAAAACAACCTAAAACCCTACCAGGGATTGAAACTCATAATTCTTACGCCTTAAATCTTTATATCCTGCCGAAAACAACCTAAAACCCTACCAGGGATTGAAACGCAAGCGTGGAATTGAGCTTTTTTATACGGGTCAAGCCGAAAACAACCTAAAACCCTACCAGGGATTGAAACGCGGCCATGCCTACCGGAATTTGTGCAGCCGCTGCCATGCCGAAAACAACCTAAAACCCTACCAGGGATTGAAACAAATCGCCTCAGCGCGTCAATTTTTGGATGAAAAATGCCGAAAACAACCTAAAACCCTACCAGGGATTGAAACGCGCTATTATCCTTCATCAGGCTTATATCATCCGCCGAAAACAACCTAAAACCCTACCAGGGATTGAAACAATTTCTCCAGAAAACCAGATTGTAGGAAAATTGCCGAAAACAACCTAAAACCCTACCAGGGATTGAAACAACTTGATGCAAAATCAAACTGTTTCTCTCGAAAATGCCGAAAACAACCTAAAACCCTACCAGGGATTGAAACGCCTATAGCCAAGATAGTCCCGGCTTCCCTGTTAAGCCGAAAACAACCTAAAACCCTACCAGGGATTGAAACTTTTCTTCATAGACTCGCAGGATTACAAAATTTTAGGCCGAAAACAACCTAAAACCCTACCAGGGATTGAAACAAAAACTGTGATCGCACAATCGATCAGCCAGTAATGCCGAAAACAACCTAAAACCCTACCAGGGATTGAAACTAGCGGAACCTTTGTACCTCGCGGGACGTAAGCTAAGCCGAAAACAACCTAAAACCCTACCAGGGATTGAAACGGTACGATTACTAATCCACAGGGGTTTGCAGTAAAGGCCGAAAACAACCTAAAACCCTACCAGGGATTGAAACGAAACACGACCGCAGCCTTTAAGAATCCAGTTTTTTCGTTGGCCGAAAACAACCTAAAACCCTACCAGGGATTGAAACGCAATCAGGTGGCATTGCAGCTAGGCAGAATGAGCCGAAAACAACCTAAAACCCTACCAGGGATTGAAACATCTGGGAGGACTCCTGCGGGGGCAGAGAAATATAAGCCGAAAACAACCTAAAACCCTACCAGGGATTGAAACAAATCTACGGCCGCATCCCTTTTAGATAGTTGCCGAAAACAACCTAAAACCCTACCAGGGATTGAAACAATCCTAGAAATCGAATCATTCCAATTCCTGAAAGTGCCGAAAACAACCTAAAACCCTACCAGGGATTGAAACCGGCTGCAACTCCTTGATTGGTGATGCCGATGCAAGCCGAAAACAACCTAAAACCCTACCAGGGATTGAAACTGATAACAGTAACGATAGAATCAACGTTACAAGCGCCGAAAACAACCTAAAACCCTACCAGGGATTGAAACCATAATTCCTGCGACCGTAACCACATTCCATCAGCCGAAAACAACCTAAAACCCTACCAGGGATTGAAACTTCATTCTCAATAAAGCCCGATCTTAACAGCGCTTTTTGCCGAAAACAACCTAAAACCCTACCAGGGATTGAAACTGAATATGCCAACCTCTCAATGTGCCGTCAACAGTTGAGCCGAAAACAACCTAAAACCCTACCAGGGATTGAAACCTCGCAGCTATCTATCTCCTTACTCATCTCCTTGGCCGGAAACAAGTTTCCTTCCAACACTCACAGCAGAGGTGGTGCTCATCGATAATCTCACATTTGATAAAAGTGCTCCGATTCAGGAATTGATTCAAACAGCAGGGTGTAGACTATTATATTTACCGCCATACTCTCCAGAGTTTAACAAAATTGAACAAAGAAGAGTCTTGGCTAAAAAGTCTAAATCGTAAACAGCTTGATGAGTTTGATTGCTTACATTTTGGCGACCCTTGGATGTCTTGCGCCTTGCGTCCTAACACCGGCCGTTGCTAAATGTAATTTCCCAGATTCTTCAGTTGACAAAACCTCAAAATTATGACCACTCAAACAACTTCTCCACTCCTACTGGGCCCCTTCAAAATCGGAGATTTACCCTTAAAAAACCGGGTACTCATGGCACCCATGACGAGAGCCAGAGCCGGTGAAGCGCGGATGCCCAACGCCTTGATGGCAGAGTATTACACTCAGCGAGCCTCCGCTGGTTTAATCATTACAGAAGCCACAGTGGTTTCTACTCAAGCTAATGGTTGGCTCAATACGCCCGGTATTTATTCAGATGAGCAAGGCGAAGCTTGGAAACAAATTGTGACTGCGGTTCATGCCCACGAAACGCCGATTTTCATGCAGCTTTGGCACTGCGGACGAGCTTCCCACAGCAGTTTTCATCAAAACAATCAATTGCCAGTTGCAGCCTCTGCCATCAAAATAAACGGAGAAGGCATTCATACCCCTGTAGGCAAACAACCCTACGAAACTCCCCGCGCTCTAGAAACCGATGAAATCTCCCTGGTTGTAGAAGATTATCGCAAGGCGGCGGAACGGGCAAAAATGGCAGGTTTTGACGGTGTAGAAATTCACGCGGCAAACGGCTATCTCATTGACACATTCCTGCAAACAAAAACCAATCACCGCACTGATTCCTATGGCGGCTCAGTTGAAAATCGCTACCGTTTTCTTAAGGAAATTGTCGAGGCAATAATCACAGTATATCCGGCAAACAGAGTGGGAGTTAGACTTTCTCCCAACGGTGTTTACAATGACATGGGTTCTCCCAGTTACCGCGAAGATTTTCTGTATATCGCAGGGCAGTTAAATGCCTATGATTTAGCTTACCTTCACTTGGTGGACGGTTTGGCATTTGGCTTTCACGAATTGGGAACGCCGATGACGATAGGAGAGTTTCGCGATGTGTTTGCAGGGCCGCTCGTCGGGAACTGCGGATATACTCAAGAACAGGCTGAAACGGCCCTGAGCAGCAAAGTTGCGGATTTAATTGCTTTTGGTCGGGATTTTATCAGCAATCCTGACTTGGTAGAGCGTTTTACTAATGGTTGGCCGCTCAATCCGCCTGCTGAAGTCGGCGTCTGGTATTCTTTTGGGCCTGAAGGTTATATCGATTTCCCTACCTATCAGGAACCTCAAGCTATTTCTTAGGAATGAGAATTAAATAACTTAGAATGCGTGATGGTTCTTGTGGGATGGGCGTCCCGCCCGTCCAGAAAGGGCGGGCGGGACGCCCAACCCACTTTCAAGAGTGTAAATTATTTAATTCGCGATCCTTAGTTGAGTTGATTGGGGCGGGTTTATCAATAAATACCGAGTATGTGCATCATAGATAATTGTCAACCCGCCCCTAATATCATGTCCGGTCAATTAACCATGATTCCTGTAGGGGATCCCCTCACCAAGATATTGAATAGAAACGGGAAAATCTGTAAACCCGCCCCGGTCTTTAATCGCGGTCAATCGATTGGACATGATATAAAAGATGTATGGTTAATTTCTCAAAATAGGACTGGGAGTTGGAAGCCTATTTAATTTTAATCGCCCGTTGAGAGCGAGTATTTCCTATTTGTAAAAACACTTCTTGTGGCTCCTTCCTTCTTCCTCCCGCCTCCTGCCCCCTGCCCCCTGCCTCCTGCCTCCAATTTCTAGCTTGCCGGCAAAAGTTAGAGGCTCCCGGTTGAGATCGAGAACGTTTCCTCATATCCTAATAACCATAGGGTACTTCAAAACATCCAAGCTGCTAGCTCAGGGTTTGAGTGCCTGAAAAAAATCAATAGCGGAAGCGCTTTTAACAAGATGGCACAAAATCACAAATCCACGGTTATCATTACCGGCGCTTCCTCCGGCGTCGGTTTGTACGGCGCGAAAGCTCTCGCAGACAAGGGATGGCACGTAGTCATGGCCTGTCGGGACGTGCGGAAAGCCGGAGACGCCGCGCGAGAGTTGGGTATACCTGAAGGCAGTTTCTCCATCATGGAGATTGACTTGGGCGATTTGGAGAGCGTGCGCCGGTTTGCTCGCGCATTTAAAGCCAGCGGCAGGCCTCTGGACGCTTTGGTGTGCAACGCGGCCATTTATATGCCTTTGATTAAGGAACCGCTGCGGAGCCCGGAGGGTTATGAGTTGACGATGACTACCAATCACCTGGGTCATTTCCTGCTGTGCAACCTGATGATGGAAAATATGAAGCCTTCCTATTATTCCGATGCGAGAATCGTGATTTTGGGAACTGTGACTCACAATCCAGACGAGTTGGGCGGGAAGATTCCGCCGCGCCCGGATTTGGGCAAGTTTGAGGGTTTTGAAGCGGGTTTCAAAGACCCAATTTCGATGGTTGATGGCAAGAAGTTTGAACCGGTCAAGGCTTACAAAGATAGCAAAGTTTGTAATGTGCTGACGATGCGGGAATTGCACCGCCGCTTTCACGAATCCACGGGGATTACTTTCACTTCGCTGTATCCGGGATGCGTCGCGGATACGCCGCTTTTCCGCAATCACTATCCCCTATTTCAGAAGCTGTTCCCGCTGTTTCAGAAGAATATCACCGGGGGTTACGTGTCGCAGGAATTGGCGGGCGAAAGGCTGGCGATGGTGGTTGCTGATCCAGAATACAAGCAATCTGGGGCTTATTGGAGTTGGGGAAATCGCCAGAAAAAAGATGGTAAGTCTTTTGTGCAAAAGGTTTCTCCCCAGGCCCGCGATGATGAAAAAGGCGAGCGGATGTGGGAGTTGAGCGCTAAGTTGGTGGGATTGACTGACGGGGCTCAAATGGGTGCTGCGGCTGGTGCGGGCCGGTCTGCATAATTCAAAGTTACCAATCCCCTTTATCGGGCTTGGCGGTTGAAACGGCGTCTACGCACAGGATGTGGGTAGACGCTGACTCAATAATAAAGCGGGTATTACAGTCGGATTTGGGATGATGCACCACAATCAAAGAAACCGGCTTTTTTAGTGGCTTTGCGGGTTGTAACTCACATCTTCCACCATTCTTCCGAACAGGCAAGATGCCTGTTCCACAAGAAAATTTATCTGTTGTGGAACAGGCGTAACTCACATCTTGCACCATTCTCAAGAACAGGCAAGATGCCTGTTCCACAAGAAAATTTATCTGTTGTGGAACAGGCGTAACTCACATCTTGCACCATTCTCAAGAACAGGCAAGATGCCTGTTCCACAAGAAAATTTATCTCTTGTGGAACAGGCATCTTGCCTGTTCATAAAAAGATTATTGAGAATGGTGCAATATCTCAGTTGTAGCGCGTTTCTGGTTTACCCTGGTGTCCAGGACTGTTCTGGTCGCTGGCATAGCATGAAAGCGTAGGTTTTGCAACTAAAAAAAATTTGTTTTTTTTTACGGTTTACGATCGACTTACACGATATTTTTTCGGATAATCACCCGATTGAAGCGTAAGTGTTGGGAAATGAACAGCCGTCGATCGACCTTTTGGTTTGTAGCCGTCGCCGAAACTGTTGGCTGGGACGGCTGTTTCCTTTTTTTTGCTGTTAAGATTGACTTTTACTTGAAGGTGCTCTATTGCGGAAAATATTTTCACCCAATTATTCGAGATAATTAGATTCTATGGCTTGTCGATCGCAAAAACTATTTTTATTCGCTGGTATTTTGGGGTTAGTTGTGTTGGCCAAACCAGCGAAAACATCCGCTAGCACAGTTGAAATTTTGACCTCAAATGTTGAGGCTTTGGCAGCAGTTAGCAGCAGAGGCGATCGAGCTTTCCTTCCCGATACTAATCTTGACAACCGCGAAGACTTGCCCGTAAAAGACGAGGAAACGCAGTTACCCGCTGAATCAGAACACTCGGTGGCGGCGGAAACTCCCGACTTACCGCCTTCCTCGGCAAATTCAGTCGATGTGACATCTTACACCATTCTCAAGAACAGGCAAGATGCCTGTTCCACAACCAGTGAGTTTGATTGTGGGGTGGGCATAGAGCCCGCCGGTAACAGGCTTATTGACAAGGGTGCAACATCTCAGACCGTTAGCGAAGCCCTCGGAGAGGATCGCACTTTCAGCACAAAAACTCAAGAAACCGAGCTTTTTAACTCAGATCAAAAACTAGAAGAAAGTATTGACCGAAAAAAAATTGATTTGGGTATCGATCGAGCCTCGCAACTCAGTCAACTGCCCAACCCAATTCTGCCGCGAGAACCCGAATTACCAGCTCCTGAGCCGCCGCAACCCCCTGCGCCGTCTCCCCTCCCACCAGCCCCGCTAACACCTGTTCCCGGCGATGATAGACCGGGGATTATAGGTACAATTAGGGTCGATCGCTTTGAATTTGAGGGCAACACAGCCTTTAGCGATCGCGAACTCGCAGAAGTTACGCAACAGTTTGCGGGCCGCGAAATCACCTTTGCCGAACTGATCGCAGCCGAAGCAGCCGTCACTCAAAAATATGTAGCCGCAGGATACATCAACTCCGGCGCTGTAATCATCGCCAACCAAACCTTTCCGAGAGAAGGAGGTGTGGTGAAAATGCGGATTGTAGAAGGCGGATTAGATGAAATTGTGATTAGTGGAAACAGGCGCTTAAATTCAAATTACGTGCGATCGCGCCTAGAACGCGCTACCAGACGGCCCCTCAACCGCGATCGGTTGCTGGAAGCCTTGCAAATGCTGCAACTAGACCCCTTAATTGGCAATATTTCCGCCGAATTGCAAGCCGGAAGCCGCCCGGAAAACAGCCGCTTAGAAGTGCGCGTCAAAGAAGCAGACAGCTTTAGCGCTGAAGTGTTTGCAGACAACAACCGATCGCCCAGCGTCGGCAGTTTTCGGCGCGGTGTTCGCATCAATCAAGCAAATTTGCTCGGTTTGGGCGACGGATTAGAGGTATCTTATGCTAACACCGACGGCAGCAACGAATTCAACGGCAGCTACACAGTCCCCGTCAACGCACGCAACGGCACGATTGGATTCGCTGCGAGTGCTGCTAGCACCAATATCATCGAGGAACCGTTTGATGCTGCTGAAATTGAGGGGAAATCGCGCACCTACGAATTAACTTACCGCCAGCCGATTGTCGAAAAGCCCGATCGCACTTTGGCTTTGGGACTGAGTTTTTCGCGGCAAGAAAGCGACACATTCCTGTCAGGGGAACGATTTGCGCTTTCGGCGGGAGCAAATGAGCGCGGCGAAACCCGGGTTTCGGCGGTGCGCTTTTTTCAAGAATACGTGCAGCGGAGTTCCAACCAAGTGTTCGCGGCGCGATCGCAATTCTCCCTCGGCACTAATCTGTTCGGCGCTACTGCGAACGATAGCGGGCCCGACAGCAGTTTTCTGGCGTGGCGCGGCCAAGCCCAGTATGTGCGGCTGCTAGCCCCAGAAACCTTGCTGATAGTGCGTTCTGACATTCAATTAGCCGATCGCCCCCTGCTTTCCCTCGAACAAATTGGGATCGGTGGCGTTCAAAGCGTGCGCGGATACCGCCAAGATTTGCTGTTAACTGATAGCGGTGCGATCGCCTCTGCTGAAGTGCGAATTCCGGTTTGGCGTGTCCCGGAAGTGGAAGGATTGTTGCAAGTGGCTCCGTTTATCGATTTTGGGTTAGGATGGAACCATTCAGGAGAAAAGCCGAATCCTGACTCTGACAAACTGCTGGGTGCAGGTTTGGGGCTTATTTGGCAGATGGGCGATCGGTTGAATGTGCGTCTCGACTACGGTATTCCTTTGATAAATGCTCGATCGGGCGATCGAACTTTCCAGGAAAAAGGCATCTACTTTCGGATTAATTACTTTGCTTTCTAGCTAGTTCTGGCTGGGGTTGAAACCCCTGTATCCTAGGGGAATTCCACCGCTAGGACGATTAAATATAGTTCATACCAATTTTTTATGAGGTTGCATAGAATCCGATCCCCCCTAGCCCCCCTTAATAAGGGGAGTAGGGGGTGGGACAAGATTCTTCTCAAAGTCAACCCCTACTCCCCAACAATCAGGGGGAGTAGGGGGTATGCGAGGGGGATCGAGATATGTGCAACTTCACATTAAATTGGTATCAGCTAATTCCATGTTCTACTTCAATCTAATATCAAGTTCGGTTAGCTTGGAATGATTTAACCGCAGAGAACGCAGAGGATACAGAGGAAGGGAAGAGAGATGAATAATTCCGATGAAGTGCGGATTAGATATAAAATCTCAACTCTCAAATCTCCAATCTCAAGTCTAAATTGTATAACTTAGTTAACACAAGAGGGCTGGTTTTATGGTTCAGACAAAAACTAAACTAACATTTGCAGAGTTTCTCGAAAAGTATCCAGACGGATCGGGCATCTACGAACTGGTAAATGGAGAGATTGTCAAAGTGGAAGTAACCAGAACTCATAAAAATGTGGCACGATTTCTTGTTAAGTCTTTCGACAGAGAAAGCGAGCGTTTGGGACTTGACTATATCGTTGACAAAGATATAGTTTTCAGAACAATAACAGCTTCAGGACAAGAACAAGGCAGAAATCCTGATGTTGGCGTGGTTAAGGCATCAGTATGGAACAGTAATGTACGTGGCTACGGAGCCCTTACCGAACCTATCCAATTAGCAGTAGAAGTTGCCTCAACTAACTGGGAAGACGACTATGTAGATAAGCTAGATGAGTATCAAAGGCTCGGCATTTGTGAGTATTGGATTGTGGACTATTTAGCGATCGCTTCTAGGGCTTATCTAGGAAATCCCAAAAATCCCACCGTTTTCGTTTACTTTTTGGAAAATGGCAGTTATTTAGTTCAAAGTTTTACAGGTAATGAGCGCATTATGTCTAAAACTTTTCCCGAACTAGAAATCACAGTCGAGCAACTTGTACTCAGCAGCCAAATTCAAAACATTTAGAGAAACTAGCTGAGCTTACACCGATAAACTTTATCCTGGAAAGAGTGTTTTTATGTCTCCCTTGCATTACTCGTTACTATTTGCACCCTTCTCAAGAACAGGCAAGATGCCTGTTCCACAAAGAGTAGATTTTATTTTGGGGAATATGGGTTGGGCATCTAGCCGGGCCGTAAGTTACTCCCTACTGTTTGCCTTCCTGTTGCTATTTCCCACTTCCGCGATCGCCCAAATCATTCCCGATAATACCCTGGGCCCGGAAAGTTCCCGCACGGTTCCCGATACTATCAATAACATACCCTCAGATAGAATCACTGGCGGAGCAACACGCGGCGTTAATTTATTTCACAGCTTGCGCGAATTCAACGTTGGTGAAGGGCGGGGAGCTTATTTTGAAAATCCCAGCGGAATTTCTAATATTTTTACCCGCGTTACGGGCCCCAACTCCTCAAATATTTTAGGTACTCTGGGAGTTTTGGGAAACGGCAATTTATTCTTAATTAACCCGAAAGGAATTGTATTCGGGCCGAACGCTCGGTTAGATGTGCGCGGTTCTTTTCTGGCTGGAACGGCCGACAGCATTGTATTTAATAACGGCTTTGAATTTAGCAGCGCCAATCCCCAAGCAGCGCCGCTATTGACGGTTAATATTCCGGTGGGTTTGAGATTTCGAGAGAATCCCGGCGCAATTGTCAACGCTTCCAGTGTCACCCAAGTTATTCAAGACACAACAATCCCCGTCGGTTTGGCAGTTCCTCCCGGTCAAACCTTAGCACTGGTAGGAGGAGATTTAATCTTTAACAATGGTTTTGCCAGCGCTTTTAGTGGCAATATTCAATTAGGAAGTGTGGCAAGTCCGGGTTTTGTAAGCTTCAACATCACGCCCATAGGATTAGGTTTAGATTATACAAATGTTGCCAATTTTGGCAACATTGAATTATCAGGTTTATCGGCGGTGACGGCGAGCGGGCCCGGTGGGGGCGCGATCGCACTCCGGGGAGGAAATGTGACTTTGCGCGATCGATCGAGCCTAGTATCCGATACCTTGGGAAACATAGACGGCCGCGGCATCAAGATCGAAGCAGCACGATTTAGCCTATTAGATCGAGCCTTTGTCGGCTCCACCACTACCGGAAGCGGAGCCGGAGGCCCGATCCAAATCCGAACCGCCGAGAATATAGAACTCAAGGGAATAGGATTTGAGAACTTTCGGCGACGGCTTCTCGATCGTGCAGCAGCACAACAGCCGGGAGATATCGCCGAGCGCGAAAGCAGCATCATTACCGGAACCCTCGGTGCCGGCAGATCCGGGGAGATCGCGATCGACACCAAACGATTAACTATTCGAGACGGATCGGTAATACTCAACCCTACACTCGGTACGGGAGACGGCTCTGGCGTGACAATTAGAGCCTCTGAATCGGTAGAAATCAACGCCTCCGGGCTGTTGACCACAACTTTTAACAGCGGAAATGCAGGCAGTATCGCTATCGAAACCGGTCAACTGAGTGTCACCGACGGAGCCATCGTCTCGCCCTCGACTTTTAGTGCCGGGAACAGCGGAAATCTGAGCGTGAGAGCTTCTGACTCGGTAATAGTAGCGAGAGAGCGATCGGATAGCCCTGTGAGTACGGCTCTAGTCGCTAACAGTATTGGCGGCACGGGAAGGGCAGGAAACGTTGAAATTAACACCCGCTCCCTGCGCGTCGAAGCAGGGGCTAGCATCACTTCTTCGAGCGGGGCGAGAACTGCAGAGCAGGTGATTCCTGCGGGGGGGCCCGGCGGAAACATCACCATCAACGCCTCAGACTCGGTGGAAGTGCTCGGCACCGCACCGGGCGCTCGCCCTTCCCGAAGTCTAATCGCTGCGGGAACGGCTGGGGGTGGCAAAGGCGGTGATGTGACGGTGAACGCCAGACGGTTGATTGTCCGAGACGGAGGAGCTATCGGAGCCTCAACTCTGGGTACGGGACAAGGGGGAAATGTGACTGTGGTGGCTTCGGAATCGATGGAAATAGCCGGAACTACCAGAGACGGCATCTTTCCCAGCACCATCGGCACAGCTTCGGGAGATTTGCTGTACCAGACTTTGTTGGGGCTGCAACCTCCATCTGGTGCCGCGGGAAGCTTGAGCATTGCAACGGGCCGGTTGAGTGTCCGAGACGGCGCAGCGGTTAGCGTCCAGAGTTATGGAACGGGGGCGGCTGGCAGCATCAATGTTGTCACAGATTCGATCGCCCTCAACAACAAAGGCAGCATTGACGGCACGACTGTATCGGGTATCGGGGCTAATATTAACTTGCGATCGCGAGACATCCAATTGCGCCGCAACAGCCGAATTACCACCGATGCGGGTGCTGCCGACGGCGGTAACATCACCCTCAACAGCGATATCCTAGTGGGGCAAAACAATAGCGACATCACCGCTAACGCTCGCAGCGCTGCAGGTGGCCGCGTTAATGTCAATGTCCCGAATATCTTGGGCTTTGCAGCAGCGGGCCGCGAACAGGTGAGAGATCGGTTGGGGCTGAGCGACGCTCAATTTGCAGCTTTGCAAGTAACTCCTACATCTGAGCTTCCCACCAGCGACATCGCCGCCATTTCCCAAAGTAGCGGCCCGGCTTTGCAAGGTACTGTTACATTTAGTGCTTCTGGGGTGAATCCCGCTCAAGGTTTAGTGGAACTGCCGCAAAATGTTGTCGATCCGACTGCTTTAATTGCGGCAAATCCCTGCACGCAAGGGGTCGAGAGCGCATTTACTGTCACTGGGAAAGGAGGAGTGCCACCGAATCCTAATGATGCCCTCAGCAGCGCTCCATCGGCGTTTCCGTGGGTGGAAGAGGCAGGAAGTTCGACAACGGGCAATGTCCGGGATGTAACCGATCGAGCGAAGACGGAATTGGGCCCAATGCGCGATCGGGAAGTTGTTCCGGCTCGCGGTTGGGTGGTAAATGCTCGAGGAGAAGTTATGCTTGTAGCGAATCAAGTTGCGGGTCAATTGGACGATCGCACGAGGCATTCTGTATCGGTTTGTCCGCCCCGATGACCCATTGATTACAACTCACATCTTGCACCATTCTCGCTTAACAGGCTTTCCGGCCTGTTCCACAAAGAGTAGGTTTTCTTGTGGAACGGGCCGGAGAGCCCGTTCATAAAAGGCTTATTGACAATGGTGCAACATCTCAGTTACAACTCACATCTTGCACCCTTCTCAAGAACAGGCTTTCCGGCCTGTTCCACAAAGAGTAGATTTTTTTCTTGTGGAACGGGCCGCAGAGCCCGTTCATAAAACAATACGCTTGGGCTAGAGGCTTAAGTTGTCACCACTGCGGATGACCAGAAAATAGCCAATGGTTTAAAATTTCTCGCTTTTGTCAGCTAACAAAAGAAAAGGTTAATTATGGTTTTCCCATATCTCTACTTCTGGCAATTACCCAAATTTAACGGAATAAAAGACCGAGACAAAGACTATATTTCAGTTTTGAATTATCTGAAATACAGTAGGGATACGGCACTGCCAAGGCGTGACAAGTTAACCTCAAACCGACCGTCTATTTTGTTTGTATCGAAGTCGATATCCCCCCTAGCCCCCCTTAATAAGGGGGGGACAAGAGATATTTTCAAAGTCCCCCTTCTTAAGGGGGATTTAGGGGGATCTCGACTCGGCTGCAAGCGAGATTTATTATGGGATTCAATTTTAAGTTGTCGCGCCTTGGCACTGCCGTCTCCCTACTCTGAAAAACGCTATATTTCAGGATGGATTTACCTTTTAATTTTGAGTTGTTATTTGTGCCTTTTTCCCGGAAGTGCGATCGCCCAAATCACCCCAGACGGCACTTTGGGCCCGGAAAGTTCGCGCACAGTTCCCGATACAATCAACAACTTACCCTCAGATAGAATCACTGGCGGCGCAACTCGCGGCGTTAACCTCTTTCACAGCTTGCGCGAATTTAACATCCGTGAAGGGCGGGGAGCTTATTTTGAAAATCCCCGCGGAATTACCAACATCTTCACCCGCGTTACGGGGGGAAACTCTTCCAATATTTTAGGAACTCTGGGAGTTTTAGGCAACGGCAACTTATTTTTAATAAACCCGAAAGGAATTATATTCGGGCCGAATGCGCGGTTAGATTTGCGCGGTTCGTTTATCGGTTCAACGGCTGAGAGCATTGTGTTTAATAACGGCTTTGAATTCAGCAGCACCAACCCGCAAACATCCCCGCTGTTAACAGTTAATATTCCCGTTGGTTTAAGATTTAGAGACAATCCCGGTGCAATTGTCAATCAATCGACGGCTATAGGAAAGGTAAACCTGCCAGTCTCTGCTGTGCCAATCCCAATTAGCGATCGAGTGGGTTTAGCAGTAGAAGCAGGTCAAACTTTAGCACTGATTGGCGGCGACATCCAACTCCAAGGCGGCAATTTAACTGCCAGCGGCGGACAAATTTTACTCGGTAGCGTCGCCAGTCCCGGTTTAGTTAATTTTGCACTGACTCCTCCTGTTACTCAGCAGGGGAATTTAACTGTTAATTATGACAATATTCAGAACTTCGGCAATATTCAAATATCTGATGGAACACTTATTAACACCAGCGGAAGTGGGGGCGGCCGAGTAGAGTTAAAAGGTGGAAATGTCGCCATCAGCGGTGCACGAATTTATGCGCTGACACTGGGGAATATTGACGGTAGAGGTATCGATATCAACGCCCAAAATTTGCGAGTGCAAAACGGAACGCAATTTTCTACCCTGACTCTCGGAGATGGTGCAGGAGGTAATATCAACTTGCGCGCTGCTGATTCAGTAGAAATGAGCGGGCTGGGAGTTGATGGCTATCAACAAGTTGTAATTAAGTATCTGGTATCGGGAACCGCAGACCCGTTTGACCCGCTATTTACCCTGTTTAATGCTAGTGCGGGTACTGGTGCGGGGGGGAGTATCGCGATCGACACCGGCCGCCTGCTCCTCAACAATGGGGTAGTAGGTAGCGGGATAACTTTTGGTGCTGGAAGGGGAGGAAACTTAATCATTCGCGCCAATACTTTTGAGATGGTGGGTTCTGGAATCAACAACGGGACAGCGAAAGAAAGTACCGGCGCGGGAGGAAGTATTACTGTTGATGTCAATCGATTAATTATGCGCGACGGTTCTCTTCTCGGTACCACAAGTTACAGCAGCGGCCCGTCGGGGAATATCAACATTAAAGCTGCTGAATCGGTAGAATTGTCTAACACCGGCCCGCGAACAGTTGTGTCAACTGGAATCAGCACGCTGAGTATCGGTTCTACCGGAAGGGCGGGGAATATTAACGTTGATACGAAGCGCTTGACTCTTTCTGGAGGTTCGGCATTTACATTAGGAACGGGTGTTTTAGTGGGCAGGTTTTTGTTTTCTCAGGAGGGCGGGCCTGCTGGAAACTTAACAGTTAGGGCGACTGAATCAGTAGAAATTTCAGGTATTTCTCCACTTTTGACCAGCGGAATTCAGAGTGCTAGTGCACTGAGTTCTGGAACTTTGAGTTCTAGTCGCGGCGGGGATATTCGGATTGATACGCCAAGCCTAACCGTGCGGGATGGAGGGATAGTTTCTACGAGTTCTTTGGGCTCTGGAGATGTGGGGAATATTACTGTTAATGCCGATCGCATTTCAGTCAGCGGCAGCGGAAATAACGGTTTGTTTGTCAGTACAATTGATGCTTCAGTGGGCAAGACATTCGGTACTAATCCCAATGCTACGGCAAATGCGGGTTCGTTGAATCTGAATGCCGATCGACTAATTGTCCGAGATGGAGCTACAGTGACGGTGCAGGCTACGGGAACCGGACGCGCTGGTAATATCAATATTGTCGCAAATTCGATCGCTCTTGATAACAAAGCGATGATTGACGGTACGACTGTATCCGGTACTGGAGCAAATATTAACCTGCAAGCGCGAGACATCCAATTGCGCCGCAACAGCCAAATTACCACCGATGCAGGCACTTCAGACGGCGGCAATATCAACATCAACAGTGATATTATTGTCGCCCTCCCGCAAGAAAACAGCGACATCACAGCCAACGCCCGCACCGCAGGCGGCGGCCGCGTGAATATCAATGTCCCCAATGTCTTCGGTTTTACAGCAGCGAGTCGCGAACAAGTAAGAAGCAGGTTGGGACTCAGTGACGGCGAATTTGCAGCGTTGCAAGTAAGTCCGACTTCTCTAATTCCTAGCAGCGACATCGCCGCGATTTCCCAAAGTGGCGGCGCGGCTTTGCAAGGGGCGGTAACATTTAGTGCTGTTGGAGTGAATCCCGTTCAAGGTTTAGTGGAACTGCCGCAAAATGTGGTGAATCCGGCTGCGTTAATTGCTGCACATCCCTGCATCCACGGGGCCGAGAACGAGTTTACTGTGACTGGGCGGGGGGGATTGCCACCGAGTCCTAATGAAGTTCTCAGCAGCGCTCCATCGCAGTTTCCGTGGGTGGAACCAGCGGTAGGTGGAAGTCAGCAAGTAGAAGGCGAAAGAACATCCCTAGAAACTCGGCCAACAGAAATTATTCCCGCTCAAGGTTGGGTAATAGACGATCGAGGACAAGTAAGGCTGGTAGCCTATAATTCTGGTGGTGGTACCTCTATTCTCCGTCCGAAACCAACGGGTGTTTGCGTACCTCAATAGGTACTCTTCACGTTTTAGCTAATCCCTCGCTATTTTTATAATACTAAATTAACCAGACTTCAAAGATGCTCCGCCAATCTTCCCCCCTATTTTTTGCATTATTACTGCTGTGTCCTTTCCCCGGCGTCGCCCAAATCATCCCCGATAATAGCTTGGGTGCAGAAAGTTC
>NZ_JAUBOV010000056.1:0-49938 GCF_036700405.1 Microcoleus sp. T3_D1 | reverse complement strand
GGAGTCTGGGCCGTGTCTCAGTCCCAGTGTGGCTGATCGTCCTCTCAGACCAGCTACCGATCGTCGCCTTGGTGGGCTTTTACCCCCCCAACTAGCTAATCGGACGCGAGCTCATCTTCAGGCTATAAATATTTTCCCTTTCGGTACATCGGGGCTTAGCAGTCGTTTCCAACTGTTGTCTCCGTCCTGAAGGCAGATTCTCACGCGTTACTCACCCGTCCGCCACTAAGTATTTCTACTCCGTTCGACTTGCATGTGTTAAGCAGACCGCCAGCGTTCATCCTGAGCCAGGATCAAACTCTCCGTGTTGGATTGTTTTTTTGGCTTGAGTCAAGTTCTTTCCACTCAGCACAAAGGCTGGTTTTTTTCCCTTGACTTTTTTCTCGTTGTTTGCGATATTGAGTATTAGCTTTCGCCTTGACTCTCTATCTTGATTTTTTTGACGAGGTTAATAGTGCTTTAAGCTTTCAAACTATTCTTTTTTCTAGGTTCAGTTTTTTACCTTTCTTTTGACCTTTAGTTCGCGGTTGTTTGAACCGCTTCCCTTCTGGCGCTTTATTAATGTATCAACTCTCCCCAGAGTTGTCAAGCGTTTTGTGAAAATATTTTTGATTTTTTTTTGAACCTATACACAGTAAGGGTTTCGGCATTTATGACCTGCTCCGGTATCCCCTGGCTGACTCCTCTTTTAACTATGGGGTCTTTTTTTTGGGGCAAAATACGGCTTTGGGGCGGACTATTTCCCGCGCATGGGTAGAAGGACTCAGTGGTTCAACATGATGATGGGGCTTACTTGGAGTATAGGTAAGGCAAAGTTAGAGTGTAAGGTGTGAGCCTGCATCATGGGGTGAGGATGACGGAAGCAGGCTGGTGCATGAGTCTATATATATTAAGTGGTGTCTGCATTTCTTGGACTTTACTGATGGACGTTTGGGTCTCAGAGTGAGCCGATCGCCCTTAACAATTCCTGTGACTCAGAATGCAGAAGCTGACACGACACGGTACTCTAGCCCCGATCGAACTCCCAGGAATCGATAGCGCGCAAATACACTATCCTGAATTACACCCCCAAACTCCTTCAGTTACCCCAGTTATCAGCCTTTGATGAGCGAGCGCGAGTTGGTCTCCTCAACATCTACATCTAAAAAATGCAAGTGACTCTCTTCCTCAGTATTGACAGCAATCACCAAACCCCTATTCCCCCAAGGAGCGATCGCCCGGGGTGAGGCGGGGCTGCTAAAATTCCCTACTTGAATCCCTTGACTGTTTAACACTTCTATCTGCCCCCCAACATCTGCCAATACCCATCCCCAATTAGCCACACAAGCAGACACGGGCAAACTTTCCAGGGGAATTCGCGCTACCTTGAGCGGCCACAATTTCATCAACAGCACCGCCGCTTTACCACCTTGGGGAATTCCCAGCAAAGTATAAGGCTCAGGTGTTAATAGGATCTGTCCGACACTGGCAGACAACCGCACAGAACCCACGGGCGTGCCGCGGCGAGTGTAAACTCTAAAAATAGTTTGGGGATTTTTTGGTTCGTTGTCCGGCCAAACTGCTAAGACGTGTCGCCGATCCAAAAAAATTAATTCTGGTAAATAGTGTTCTGGTAACGGCACAGTAGCGATCGGCTTCAGGGCTTTTTCCCGATCGCCCGCAGTGCTGTTTCCCGCTAAAGAATAAAAACGCAGTTCGCCAGGAACCGCTACTGTCAACCAGTTGCCGTGAGAGTCAATAGCAGCTTTTAAAGCATCTGGGCCTTGCCTCAAACCCATATCCAGCAAACACTGAGGCTCCCAAGAGCGCTCATTGAGCCAGTAAAGTTTTTGCGGAGTGAGAACGCAGCAGCCGTGGGAAGTCGGTAAAATGCTACGCACGATTTCGGCCATGAATGAAATAGAAGTAGACATTTCTCCTGTAACTAGCTGTTTTTCCGGCTGACACCACACCTTCACCTCTGTACCTACAGCAGCATAGAGATACGTTTCAGTGGCAATTAAAGCGGTCAACGGTGCAGGAAGTATCAGTGGCTTTGCCTGCGAAAGCGAATAGCGCACAGTCCGAAGTAAATTAATAGCCGACTGTGAAGCTTTTTCCTCTTCAACTTCTAGCAAAGACTCAGTTTCCGACTTCAGACCTTTATCACCACTGGTTGTGGGATTTTCCCAGGGAATAATGCAGTCGCCCAATTGTCTGACTGCGGGGTCGTACATGATCAGCCGCAGAGCTTGAGCCATTTGGGAAGCACTGGCAAAACGGCGGGCTGGCAGCTTTTCTAAAGATTTTTTGACTATTGCTTGCAAAGGTTCGGGGATGGCGTCGGGAAATTGCAAGCGTTGATTCAGGTGCGCCCACCTCAAGTCTCCGGGGGTTCCCCCGAAAGGGCGGTAGCCCATTAGCAATTCAAACAGCAAAATTCCTACTGCATATATATCTGACATCGGGGAAAAAAGACCGTAAAACCGCTCTGGGGCCATGTAAGCGGGGGAACCTACGGTAGCGTCGGGAGAAATTTCTTGGTGGAGGCGAGTGGTACCAATTTCTGGCAGCCGACGCGCGATGCCAAAGTCAGACAGCCGGGGCGACCAGCCTTTGGCACCTAAAGTTAGGAGGATATTTTCGGGTTTGATGTCGCAGTGAACTACGCCTCGGCGGTGGGCGTAGTCTAAGCCTGCTAAAACTTCCATGACTAGCTGCAAACCTTCGAGTAGACGCAAGGGGCGCTCTTGTTTGAGCAGGTTGCGGAGGGTTCCTCCCTCGCAGTAGTCCATAACCAAGTACCTGCCTGTAGCTGTGTGTTCTAGAGCTCGGCAGGTAACAATGTTCGGGTGCTGCAAGGTGATCAGAAACCACAGCTCTCGCAAGAATTCGCTAGTTGGGGCTTTTTGATGACTCAGTTCTTTGAGAGCAACCAGTTGGCTGGTGAGGCGGGAGTCCTGGGCGGGAGCTTCTCGAACGCTGGCACAAAAGACTCGACCAAATTGTCCTTGTCCGACTAGCCCTAAAATGCGGTACTTAGAATGTTGCATCGGTCTAATTATAGAAAAAGCTTGAGCTAGTATTAAAATATGTAAATAATTCTGACAAAAATTCAAATTTTTGAATCGCTCGCCAGGTACAGCCTATGTTATCTCAGGTTCATTCTCAGCCTCCTTGAGAGCGCTCGCACAGTCGCACCTACTAAAATCCTTGAGCTTCGGAATCACTATCAATCTTGCCGGATTCGGGTACCCGATCTGGAACTACCTGTGGCTGCTATTTTAGTCGATCGCGACTATTACAGTTTTTTCAATGCCATCCAGAAAGTATCTAAGGTTTTAGCTTTTCAAGGCTAAGCTGGGGAATCGGGGCGAGGGAACAGCGATATGACCAAAACAGAAGTGCGGTTATGCCATAGGGGTTAGAGATCCAGAAGCCGATGCTCTCGTCAAGGCATCTTAACCTTTTGGAGTGTTAGCCAAATTTTTTTGCGCTTTGAATAAGTCGATCGTAACTTGCTAAATACTG
Organism: Microcoleus sp. T3_D1; assembly: GCF_036700405.1. Lineage (NCBI taxonomy): Bacteria > Bacillati > Cyanobacteriota > Cyanophyceae > Oscillatoriales > Microcoleaceae > Microcoleus > Microcoleus sp. T3_D1. Next base: position 46,428 of record NZ_JAUBOV010000056.1, on the reverse strand, counting down.
AACTTGACAGGAGCAAACATCAATATGGTTAAAATTATTAAACTAGATCCAATTGCGGAGGAAATAGCAGTCGAAACCCGATCGAATATCCTGTCTGCCTTACTTTCCAAAGACTTAGACGTTCTCAAGGAATGCGGGGGGCGGGGAATGTGCGCTACCTGCCATGTTTACATTAAAGAAGGCATGGAAGGCTTGTCGGACATGAACCGCCGCGAGAAAAGGACGTTGGAAGTCATTACTACGGCTAAAGCCAATTCGCGACTTGCTTGTCAGGCTCAAATTATGGGCGAGGGTGTGGTTGTAGAGTTGCCTGCGGGGATGTACATTAATGCTATTGAAAATGTCGAAGCTCTGATCGGCCGCCGGGCCCAGCAAGATTTATTACACCCAATTACGGGTCAAGTAGTTGTAGAATCAGGAAAGTTAATTACTCGTTCTATCGTTACACAGCTTAATGAAACCCGCTTTCAAGTAGGACAGTATTTAGTTCGGACTAAAGAAGCTTAAAACTGATATGTTTGTATTTTAGTAGTAGAGAAAAATCTATGTTGAGCCAACTTGCGCGTTTGAGCATGGAAGCAGACGGACGCTACGCCAGTGCAGAAGAACTCCAATTTTTGAAAGACTACTTTCAGTCTTTGAATCACCGGATGAGTGCTTATAAAAAAATTCAAGCCTCTGAAACAGAAATTATGCGGCAAGTGGAAGCACAAATGCAGTCTCTAGACCCTAGTTTATTTCGGCGGGGGGGTAACGATGTCACTGAAAAGTGCCGTGGAGATATTGTGCGGGTGTTGAGGCATTCGGCGGCAGCACTGTTGATTAATGATACGGAACGATTGCGCGATCGGCTACTACTTTGGTTGCAAACTATTTTAGGCGCTGTTCAAGTTAGAAATAGTGCGACCGTGACCTATGATGTGATGAAAAAGGTTCTCAAACAATATCTCACAGTGGAAGAAAGGAACCTATTTTTTCCGATTCTGGACATCAACCGCACTTTACTAGGCAAATAATCAAGGGGGTTGACAAGTTAACGCCGATAAACTGTGCCGTTAGGAAGAGTGGCTCCAATCAACTTCGCTCCCGTCAAATCCGCCTCAGTGAGAATCGCTCCCCGGAGGTTGGCTCCTGTCAAGTCAGCTTTCTGCAAGTTGGCTTTACTCAGGTTAGCTTTGGTCAAGTTAATTTCATGCAGGCAAGAATTAGACAGGTCGGCATTGATCAGGTAGGCTAGACTCAGGTTGGCTTTGCTGAGGTTGGCTCCGCTCAAGTTAGCTTCCATCAGATAAGCACCGCTTAAGTTGGCTTCATTCAACAATGCCTCTGCCATATTAATTCCAGTTAAAAGTTTGCGGCTCAAGTCTACACCGCCCAGATCGGCCCCGCTGAGGTTAATACCGCTTAAGTGGCTACCATTCAAAGTAATGTTTCTCAGATAGGTTTTGCTGAGGTCTGCTTTGCACATATTGGCTCTATCCAAGCAAGCTTCGCTAAGGTCTGATCCGATCAAGCACGCGCCGTTTAAATAGGCTTGAGTGAGGTTAGCCCGCCTGAGATTAGCTTTCAACAGGTTGGCTTTACTGAGGTTAGCACGGGTTAAGTTGGCTCCGGCTAGGTTGGCTTTGGATAATTCGGCTCCGGTGAGCTGTGCTTCGGTCAAGTCTGCCTCTTTGAGACTCGCTAGACTTAAGTAAGCATCTTTGAAGTTGGCTCCGTTGAGATTGGATTTAATCAGATAGGCTTTACTGAGATTTGCCTGAGTCAGAACGGCTTTGGTGAGGTTAGCGGCGCTCATATCTGCACCTATGAGATTAGCATTGGGAAGAATTGCTCCGGTCAGGTTTGCCCAATTCAGATGAGATCCGGCTAGGTTGGCGCCGGTGAGATTGGCTCCGATGAGATTGGCTCCGCTCAGACTGGCTGCCATGAGGTTGGCGCCGGTGAGATTGGCTCCGCTGAGGTCAGCTTTGCTGAGATTGGCTCGGCTCAGATGGGCTTTGGTGAGGTCGGCCCCGCTGAGGTTAGCACCGATTAAGTAGGGCCGTTGCTGGTGTTGGTTGAGGTTAGCCAAAATTAGAGTTGGGGCATCGCTGGAACGGTATAAATCGATCGGACTCAACACAATGCCGCGCAGATTTGCCAGTCTAAAATCTCTTTCGCCGGCTGCATATCGATTTAGAAGTTCATTGGCGTCCATTAAGTTCTAGCAAAATGTTTTAGGTTTTGATTGGTTTTAAATTTTATGAATTTCTAGAGTAAGTTAGGAAGTTTCTAGCTGCTAGTTATGATCGGGTTTTATTTGAATTGCTAAAACCTGATTTTTAAAGTCAGGAGCTTTTTTATAATTTAACTCACAGTTTTGATGATGATACGGTTGATAATATGGATGCCCAAAAATCGATTTGACAGCTATTAGCAACAAAGTAATAGCTGTCAAATAAGTCAGTTTTTTTGGAAAAGTTGACTGAGAATAGCTTCATGGTCTTTTCCTTCTTCGACCATAGACTCGCCCGGTTGTAGGCGCTCGCGCAGCCCTAAAATAAAGCGGTTGCAGTCCGAACCCAATGATTCGCAGGATGTTTGCAGGCAGTGAAGTTCTCGACCCGTAAGCTGACTAAAGAACGAACTTAAAATACCTGCTTCTAAAAAACAGGCTGGTCGCTTAGACTTGGGGGCTGTTTTAGCAAAAAGAGAGTTAGCAATTTTTACTATTAAAAATCCATGTTCTGAATAGCTGGGGTCAAGCTCAAATGTTCCCCATCCATGAGTTTTCCAACACTGCTGCAAGGACTGAAGAAATTCTACCATTTCCATTTCAGAAACTGGCTGACCGTAGTATTCGCTGACTTCTTCGCAAAAACGCACGTAGAAGTTTTTACCCCACCAGCGACCGCAGTTGAAAAGCACGAGGCGGGAGGCTTGACCTGTTTCTTGTTCTAAGCCGATATAAATGGCTTGAATCAGTGTTTCTGGGAGTGCTAAGAGCCGATCGCCCCGGCGGTTTTCGAGGAGGCCGAGTTCGAGGTCGCCTCGGACGTAGGCATCGCTGGCAAAGTAGTTTCCAGGGAGTCGGGGCTGTTTGAGTAAGTCGGCAATATTAATCATCGGAAATTAGGAATTGGGAATCGGGAATTGGAAATTGGGAAGAAAGCTGATTATTTATTACCTTGGTCAATAATTGACTGCGCTTGGTCGAAAAATGGTTGCAATATAGCCCGGGCTTGCTCGGAAAGCAATTCTTTTAAACGAGTTTGCAGCAGATTGCAAACAGTTGCTTCGATCTTTTGAGTTTGGTGGGCTTCGACTATGCCGGAAAGCCAGTCTACAAGGCGCTGTTCTAAAAAATTTTGATCGTTTAGCAGCATAGCCATAGCGCAGTACCGCAAGACTAACACCCAATGTTTGAGCGATCGTTCTAAGGTTTCTTGTTTTTCGTCGGGGAACGTTTCTTGTAGCTTGTTGGCTACTGGTTGGAAGATGCTTGCTTCCTTCTCTCGCAAAAATTCGTAAATTTTTAAGCGCTGGACAAGGGTTACAGCTTGACGCTTAAAAGCTAGGAGTTCTTCGCCTTTTAAAAAGCGGTTTTCTGCCTGATCCAGCAGCGCCTCAATCTCAGGGTGCATGATTTTAATTAAGTGGTAATCGGTAATTGATAAAAGGAAGGAAGTTCGGCAACGAGCAATGTACGGGATTTAACGGATTTAACTAAGGGATTTTGAAGGATGAGGAAAGAGGGGTGAGGGAAGATGGATTAGGGATTGCCCTATTTTTCATTTTCCATTCCCTACATTGATTAAAACAGGTCGAATAGGTCATCAATGGTGACTTCTGCTTGTTCAGAAATAGAAATTACTGGCAAGGGTGGCGGTAGGGGTAGGGCACCTACTTCCGGAATTCCTTCCCAAGAAATAGCTTGAAAAAAGTCTGCTACTGGCTGGGTTAAACTCAGAAGTTGACCGGGGCTTGAGCCATTTGGGGTTTCTAAAGATTTTCCCAGCCAATTATAGTGACCAAAGAATTCTTGGACAGATTGGTCCAACCATGAAGTTTGACTTTTCATCTTTCTTCCTGCCTGGAGAAATCCACCATTGCACTTTCAATCGCGAAATTGGTGGGAGGAAAGGCAGGGCAGGGGATGTGCCTTTCCAGGTTGTTTACCGCAATATTTCACCGTGTTGCAGTCGATTTTGAATATCGCGGGCGTTGGCACCTTCGTTGAGCCAGAAGGCTGCTGCATCAATTTTATCTGGGTTGCCAAGCAGGAACTTGCAATAGGTTTCTCCCATGGAGTAACATTGGAGTTCTATGCAGCTCAGAGGCTTTTTGACTAAAGAGCCGAAGAAACCGGCGAACAAACCGGCGTATAGGTGACAAACCGGTTTGCCTACGTCGCCCAAAGTGCGAGCAACTGCTGAGTCAAAGAGGTTGATGAAGATGCAGCCGTGTTTGCGATCGCTCATGTCCACTTCCCAGCGACCCCAACCTTGAGCCGTGAAAGGCCACCACCAAGTTTCTAGCAGAAACATGAGATTTGACTGGCGAATGTTCTGGCTGTATTCGGCACTAAACCATTTTTGAAAAAATTCGGAATCTTGGAGTCCCCACTGGCAACCAATAGTATACATGATGACAGAGGACGCGGGGCCGACTTCTTCTTCGAGCCCCTCCACCAAACCGATAATGAAGTCTTCGCTGGTAAAAATGTTGCGCGACTCATTCCAGTCGTCAATTGTACCCATCTGGCGATCGAAGGCAAAAAAATCCTGAAACCTATAGTGGCTGTGAGTTTTAGGATGCTTTTGCTTCAGGAGCGATTCGCTGTGGGGGGAGATTTCTTTTTTGGCGGTAGAGACCATTGGCGGGTTATTCCTTTTTGGTGTAGTTTGGTGAAAATTAGAGTCAAATAGACTGGCCTGTGTATCCAATTTAACTTCATTTTTCTAAAGGCAGGCAGGGTATAAATTTTTACGAGCATATAAAAATTAAAAATTCTAGGATACTAAATTTGGGGGCTTGTTGGGAGTTCTGCTTTCGGACAACTGCTATGTGAGTGCTGGCGAAAGTGGGTATAACCTTACTTAAACGAGTATGTGTTATCGTTTTGTGCAAGCTGTCCACTATATATATAGGACATATGGGGATGAAAAATCACGCTTGTATTGCAATAGGCATCAATCAATATCAGTTACTCCAGCCTTTGAGTTATGCCCAAGAGGATGCAGAGGCTCTGTACGGTTTTTTGACTGAGGAGGCGGGTTTTGCGCCGGATGGATGTCTGCTGATGACCGATAGCTCGCCGTCGCTGTGGGGTCAATCTACATATCCAAATCGGGAAAATATTCTGAGATTGACCCAAAGCCTCTGCGCGCAACATGTGCAACAAGGAGATTTACTCTGGTGTTTTTTTAGCGGCTACGGTGTCAGCTATGAAGGTAAGGATTATTTGATGCCGATTGACGGCAATCCGGCTGACATTCAGGGTACGGGGATTCCGGTAGAGTGGCTGTTGAATACTCTGAAAAACGCTCCTACGGAAACGGTATTGGTGCTGGTTGATATGAACCGCAGCCAGATTGTGAAAGCGGGGGAAAAGATCGGCTCTCAAACGGTCGAGCTGGCGCGGGAACGGGAAATCCCGACGGTGCTTTCTTGCCGCCCGAATCAAGTTTCGCGGGAAACTTCGGCTTTGCGTCAGGGGTTTTTTACGACGGCGCTTTTGGAGGGGCTACGATCGGGACAGTGCATCACCATTAAGGGTTTAGACCGTTTTTTGAGCGATCGAGTGCCGGAGCTGTGTGACCACCATTTGCGTCCGAAACAAGAACCTTTGATGGTGGTGAATCCTCCGGGAAAGGCTAATTTGGTGATTTTGCCGGATACTTCAGGGGTACCAACTGCTGCGTTGGCCGGACGCAACGGCAATATGACGGTTGGTACGGCTGATGGGTTCGATCGCCCGCAAATGGCGACGGCTACGGCTCGAATGGATCTGCCTCCGGCAGTTCGCAATGCTGAGGATTCGCCGGTTGAGATGCCGCCTGTGTCGCAGCCGAATGCTGTGGCCCCTGCCGATCGGGGGGGCGATCGACCGAACTTGCAAAAGCCGGAGGATGAGCATAACGCGGGGTCAGATAAGTCATTTTTGCAGCAGCTAGTTTTATGGAGCTTAGCTACGGCTGTAGTGCTGCTGTCGGGCGTTTATGTGACGAACCCATCAATTTTTATTGGTCAGCAGGAAGGAGATCCTCGATCGCCTGGTGGAAATGCCCAAAACCCAGGCTCTCAAAAATTTACTGGTACTGGGGGGTCGCAGAACCAACCGCGGGCGGTGCAAGCAGGGAGTGGAACCAAGCAGCCACCATCGAGCCAGCAGGTGTGGGCTGAGGCAAAAACTTTCCTTAAGGATGGTTCGGCTTCTAGTTTTAATAAAGCGGTGGTTAAGGCTCGAACGATTCCGGCTAGCGATCCGCTCTACCCGCAGGCTCAGCAGGATATTGAGCGGTGGAGTTTGACAATTTTGGATATAGCTAACGGGCGGGCTGCTCGGGGCGATTTCCAGGGGGCGATCGGCGCGGCTAAATTGATGCCGGATGTCAATAAGCCTGTGTACAATCAGTCGAAAGAGGCGATCGCTCAGTGGGAGGAGCTATCCAAAGACCAGGATGTAAATGCTGCTTTGCTATCGGCTGCTAAGGGTCAAATTAAGCGGGGGGTTGCCTCTTCTTACAGTAAAGGCATCCAGCAAGCTAATAAAATTGAACCCGGTCAGCCGAAGTATGAAGAAGCTCAACAGTTAATTGGACAGTGGAGCGAAAGTATTCTCAAAATTGCTCAGTTGCGCGGCTCTCAAGGAAAGTTGAAAGAGGCAGTTGAAGCTGCTTCGCTGGTGCCGTCGGGTACTAAGAGTTATCAGCCGGCTCAGAAGGAGATCGCCAATTGGAAAACTAAGCTGCAACGCCAGCAGAAAAAAGGTTGATTTAGTTGATAATTTCTCGGTTTCCCACCGGGAAATTATCTTAGCGACTGACCGAAGTAGGTCGTTCGCTCGCTCGATACCTCTTGATACTGCAAAAAGAGACCTACATATCGATAATTTAAAACCAATAATTTTCTTCACCATTTCCCCTCCCCAGCTTCGGCGCGAGGGGATTTTCTATGCCCCCTGGTCGGTTCGTTTTTGTATAGTGAAAGATATCGTATGGGCTGGTTAATTGGGGTTGCATAATACTGGGATGATTTTGATGTTTTTTGTGGATGGGCCCATGAGCCTGAAGGCGTGTATTTTCACAGCAGGCGGGACGCCTAACCCTACTCCCCACAATAATCCTCAAATTGTGCAACGCGGGTTAATTAATATCTTTACTTCACATCCAGAGTTCTCTAAATCGGCGCCTACGCCGTCAAGACAGAGGTTTTTTAACAATAAGGAGGGTGGTAAATATATATTTATAAATACGAAAAAAGCGGTCAATTATTTAATTTTAATCGTGAATCCAAAAAGTTTAATTTTTGTATTTTATAACGTAGAAATATCAGCTTAATCTATAGTTTATTTTAACTGTATTTGCCCGCAACTTGGGCTATGTCGAATTGCTATACAAGGCAAATGGCTAACGCAAAGTCGCCTTAAAACATAGGGTATGCAGAGTTAATGTTTTTATCCCTTTTTGTGGGTTATTAGGAGCGATCGACGGATGGAAGACTGTTTAAACTTGTGCTGTTTTTAAATTATTAGCAGTGACATATCTGTTATGAATTATACAAAATGAGCCGTTACTGACAATTCTCGCCGACGAGCGATCGCCCCTCATGAATTCAGGAAACAGATTCACCGCCACACAGCACAAGATATCTGGATTCGCAAGCTGCGAGTCTTCGTTGGCCCGGAGCTCACAAAGCTGCCTTATTTAACACAAATAAGGGCTTTGCAAGAAAATCCAAAAAATATTTCCTTGAGAAACAAGAATAAAAACTTGCTCGCTTATTGTAGCCCCGGTAACAACACGTATGCCTAAAGTTATAGTCCACAGCCAAGTCTACAGGACGAGCTAAATCAATAGGGTGATCTGGCGGTGTCCGGGTGTTAAGAGGGGCTCTCGAAGAGGAATGTTCCCGGAGCGATCGCTTCCCAATCGGGGAGTGTAAAACCTAGGAAGGCAAGGAGTTGGAGACAATGCTGAACTTTTTGGGTTCAGGAAAGTAGCGTTAGCACTAAACTCTGCCGTATGGTGGAAATCGAGCCAACTTTGTAACAGTTCTTAACTATAAAGAATTCTGCCAAAACTGCTAGCATAGTGACACTTTTGCTAGCAAAAACAGATAAAGTAAATAAAGTTGGCTAGCTCTAGACGCCCCGATCCCCATCCTGGGGATGTTGAATCAATTTGATTCATACCAAGTGGTTTTAGAGTTACAATCGGAACCAAAGCATCGCTATTTAACTGAGTTCTTTACTTACTTTTACTTTCAGCTATGAACGTGGATTTTATCAAAGCCCAAGTCAGGTTGCTACAGGGTGCAAGTTCATCGGAGCGAGAAACCCTTATTAAAAACATCGGCGTCTGTGCTGGCGTGATCAGACCGGGAGAGTACGTGACTCCGCAACGGAAGCACGCTATCACTCTCTGGCTGCAAACAAATGCGGTTCGCCTCCGGCTTCCCCAACTTCCTCTGGACTTATCAGGCCAAAAGCCTTAACAGGGAAGTAATCAAGAGGTAGCGACAGAATCAAAGAAAGTAGTCAATCTTACCTAAAAGTGCGTTTTTATTGAGCTGTACAGGATCAATGAAACACGATTAAGATTGAAAAAATGTTTGTAGGGAAAGTTGGGCTCGAAAACACGCCTGTGGACAAGAAGCGGCCGACCGCTTTGATAGAAACAGGAAGTGAACGTCAAACCTGCTCTAAAAGTAGATTTGAGTAAGTTTCACAGAAAGGATTATTCTGCACAACTATAACCTGGGTTATTTGCTTTTAGATTTGAGATTCACGATTTAGCTCGTACTGGATAAATTTGCTATTTGTGGATCGCCTGAAAAATTATCCTATTCAATAGGTATAACTAATTACAGGGGCAGTCATTGAACTGCCCTTACTTTTGAGCCCCGATGCGAAACTGCTGCAAGTTACAATAAACGCATCTACTTGCAGATAGAGTTTAGGTGTACTCTCCTGTAAGCTGCAGCGGCTCTATATTATTTGTTATGTTCAAGAGAAGGGGAGAGGGGGAGAGGATTTGACGAGCTTTAACTAACGTGAATGGGAAGTCCTGCGCTCTACCTACGGTAGAGCGTCGGGATGAAAATGAACCAAAAAACAACTTGAGCGACAGCGAATCAGTATCGTTTGTGTGTGGTATCATTATTTTATCAGTATTTGGCATTCTCGATAAGTGTACAAAGCATACAAGTACAGAATCTATCCCACAGACGAGCAAGAAGTCTTGCTGGCAAAGTCTTTTGGCTGTGCGAGATGGTTTTGGAACTATGCTTTGAATCTGTGTCAAGAAACCTACAAAAATACTGGTAAAGGACTTTCTAGAGGGTGCATACAAGGCTTACTCCCTGCACTCAAAAAAGAATACGAATGGCTAAAAGAGCCTTATTCTCAATGTTTACAGGTAGTTGCGTTGAATTTGTCTACTGCCTATAAAAACTTCTTTGACAAGAGGGCGATGCCGCCCAAATTTAAAGCCAAGCACGGTAGGCAGTCAATCAGCTATCCTCAAAATGTCAAGTTCGACGGCGACTATATTAGTCTCCCGAAGATTGGCTTAGTTTTTTGTCGGCGACACCGTGGTTTTGAGGGCGACATCAAAACTGTTACCGTGTCTCGAAACCCGGATGGTAAACACTTTGTTTCTGTTTTGATTGATGACGGGAAAGAAAAACCTGAGCTAGTTTCAGCAGACAAGGCTATTGGTATTGATGTAGGATTGACTCATTTTGCGATTACCAGCGATGGTTCTAAATTTAGCAATCCCAAACATTTTGTCAAACGCCAGCGGAACTTAAAGCGAAAACAACAGAAGCTTTCTCGCAAAAAGAAAGGCAGTCAAAACCGAAAGAAGGCAAGGCTGGCAGTTGCGACAGTTCACTCCAAAATTGCTCGATGCCGGGAAGATTTTCTGCACAAGCTATCCCGCAAGATAGTGAACGAAAACCAAGTTGTTGCAGTAGAAAATCTCAATATCAAAGGTATGGTGAAGAATCATCATTTAGCTTCATCAATTAGTGATGTTGGTTGGGGTATGTTCTGTACCATGCTCAAATACAAGTCAGAGAGCGAAGGAAAGCAATATGTCGAAATTGACAGATGGTTCCCTAGCTCTAAGACGTGTCATGTATGTCTAAATCGAGTTGAGAGTCTAACCCTTGATGTTAGGAAATGGACTTGCCAGCATTGTGGTACTCATCACGATCGTGATGTAAACGCTTCGATAAATATTAGAAATGAAGCCTTGCGGATTTTGGCGTTAGGAACTAGCGCTTCTACCTGCGGAGGGGATGTAAGTCGCCAAGAGTAAAACTTCGGTTTTGTTGGACGCCCCGCCCCGTTGAACCAGGAAGCCAGAGCTGTACCACTTAAGTGGTCAGCGTCTGGTAGTTCACTATCATCAAACAGAACGAGTTATATAGCAATCCTTGCAGGAGTCGTACAAAGATGTAGGGATAGTACCTTTCTTTGCCTACCCGGCCTCATGGGGAAAACCACGGGGGGTTTGCCCCTACAAGAATTACACAAAGGATTTAGGATGGCTATATTACAATTCACTTGCTTTCTAATATATTTTTCCAGAAAAATACTGTGAGCAAAAAACAAAAATTTCCTTATTTAGTTGGTTCCCGATGGACTTCACACCAAAAAACTTGGGGGTGGCGACACTTTCAAGTTGTCAACCGAAAAAACGAAGGTAAATGGGTATTTGCAGAAATGGTGGCGGCTTGCGATCCAAATGTGCGTTTTTGGCTGAACGCCGCACAGCTCAAAGATCGATCGCTCTGGCAAGCTGGATGGCAGTCTACGCAAGAATTAGAGCAATTAGAAACTGCAGACTAAAAGACACGGCTGTGGGGTAGAGTTAGCGGAACTTCCGTCGCCTGCTGCTATCGTTCCGATTCAAACCAATACGGAGTGAGACTTTCCCGGTTTTGAAAAATCTTTTACATGACTACAAGTTCGGGAAACCCTTATGTAGGTATCAGCGTTTTTGCTTCAGTAAGTTGGTGGGAAAAATCTTTACTATGTAACAAAACATTAAGTAAGGCGTGCCGAACTTAATTTAATGCCTTTTGTAGGGTAATGTCCTTTTTTGCTCTAGGGGGTGTCCTAAATTAAGCCAAATGACAGAAGCCGCCAGATAAATTCCATCTAAAAGTTTGTAGCGCGTTTGTCATCGCTCGGTACTGCTTGAGATTGACTAAGGTCGATCGTGCCATATTTCCAGCGGTACTGGCCGCAACCTTCCCGCTACTTCAACACTCGGCCAATTCGGATCAAAAGTCAAATTTTCCAACGTTCCATCGCTGTGAATTAAAAACGTATCCTCAATTTTTGCTCCCGACAAACTCGGATTCCAAGCCACAGCCATATTTTCTGCCAAAATATCTGAAGTAGCCGGATTCGCCACAATTTCGCGCGCCAAATATCCCGTAGTTCCGCCTTGATGGTGTTCCGCAATTGCTTGAGGATATCCGTGCTCTTCGTAAGCAGTTTTAAGCGTATCATAAACCGCATTCAGCGTTACTCCCGGCAGGCAAAAATTTAGCGCCGCTGCTTCAATTTCTCTGACTTGTCTGTGCAACTCTGAATGCTTTTCCCCAAGAAAATCGAAACAGACAAATCTAGTTAAATTGGCATACAAACCCCCTCCCCTCGCGCAAAATACTAACATTGCTTGTCGCCCAATTTGTTCGGCGGTTGCTGTGGCGTGGCGGTACAGCGGCAAACGCCTTTCTCCAGCAACTAAGGTAAGTGCTGGATGCAAACCTCTCGCCCACAATGCCTCTGCACCGGCTCCCGCTAGCTGATATTCTGTCCATGTGGGTTTGGCGGCGGAAAGTACCTCTGTCATCGCTTCGCTGGCTAAACGCCCGACTCGCCGGTATCGCTCTAATTCGGTTGACATCATTGTCTGTTTGCGAGACTGTAAAGAAGCGATTATTGGTGTTTCTTGGGCATTTGGCCGATCGCTCATGACGTTACCGCCACCAGTAATTTCTTTGACGAAAGCTTCGCGCTGTACAACATCTGCCCAAGGATAGATGTGCATTTGAAAGTTGGCTGGCAATTCTTCATCTTGCAAGCGTTGAGCTTCGATTTCATCGGTGAGAACCCAAGCTGTTTCGGCGGTAATTAAAAGTTCTGCAACTCCGGTTTCTGCGGTTAGCAATACTGTATGGGAACCGCCGGCTGTGGCCCAGGCAAACCAGTCTGTACCGCGCAAACGAAGGGCGATCGCTTTTGTTTCGGTTAAGGCTTTGCGGATGAATTCGAGTTTGCTGTCAACTTCTGGGTTTAATGAGTTTATCATATATGAAATAAGGAAGAAGGAAGAAGGAAGAAGGAAGAAGTCAACTCCCCGCTGCCTCAGAAGGGGGGAAGGAAGAAGGAAGAAGGAAGAAAATCACTGATTTTAGTTAACATTTGCTAAATCTAAAATCTACAATCTCTAAAATCTAAAATCTAAAATCTAAAATCTAAAATCGATAGATACTGCTTGCAATTCTTTAGCTTTTTCTTCGGGTAAAGCGTCGTTGGCAAACATTCCGGCGGCGAGTTCGGTTCCTGCTAGGTATTTTAATCGATCGCTCGATCGATAGGGCGGATAAAATTGGGCGTGCAAATGCGCTTCTGGATGGGGCTTCCCGTCTGTGGGCCCTTGAAACCAAGCCATCAAATAAGGGAACGGGCGATGCCACAAACCGTCATATTTGAGGGTGACTGTTTTTAAGGCTTTAGCGAGTGATTGCCGCTGTTTTTCCGTCAAATCGACAAATGTAGCAGCGGGGGCGATCGGGGCAATCCACACTTCGTAAGGGTAGCGGGCACAAGCGGGGACAAAGGCGATCGCCTCTTCGTCTAAATAAATAATTCGCTGGTTGTCGGAAATCTCTTTTTGAATCAAATCTTGCAGCAAACCGCTACCGTTTTTTTGATAGTAAACCGATTGACATTCTAACATCCGTGCCGGCACCGGTGGCACGAACGGATAAGCGTAAATTTGACCGTGGGGATGGTGCAAAGTTACTCCGACTTCGACGCCGCGATTTTCAAAAGGCAAGACGTATTGAATTTCGGGATTGCTGCCAATAACTGAAGTGCGATCGGCCCATACTTCTAACAATAATTCCAAGTGAGATAACTCCAAAGAAGCCAAGGAAGCCTGCGGATCTTGAGTAAAAACAACGACTTCGCAAATGCCCTTGGCGGGCAAAGTTTCGACAATATTTGCAGGTGCGTTTTTTGCTTGCAAAGTCATCGAGGGAAAGCGGTTGTCAAACACGGCTACATCGTAATCTCCCGGCGGCAATTCTGTCGGAAACTTAGCGTTAATTGTAGCTGCCAGCGGGTTGTATTCCGGTGGCGGCATGAAAGTTCTTCCCTGACGGTGGCTGGCGTATGCTACCCATTCCCCCCGCAAAGGATGCCAGCGAAAGTGCGGGTTTGCCTGTACGGGTTCATTGCTGGGACTTACGGCCGCGATACCTTCTGGGATTGGGTAGCGGCTGTACAGTGTGAGTGGGCGGCCGTCTGGTTTTAGCAATGTTTGGGCGTACATTTTTTGTAGGGGCGGGCGATCGGGTTTAATATATGTTAGGAGTATAACTTCGTGCTTTGAGCATCCGCCCCTACCTAAAGTCGCAAATTATCTTAACAAGTTTACTTGGCAGTACCAACCTCAGCCGATCGTCCGCCAGTCCGCCAGGGGTTGAAACCCACGGGGTTTTTAGCTAAGGTGCTCGCTATGAGGACTAATGAGTTCTTGATTCGTATCTAAGAGGACTTTAGCTTTGACAGGACTTACGCAGGCCCCCTATATATAGTGTGCAAAATAAGGGATCTCCTTTTTCTCTCATCAAGAGTGAGCCTCACGAGATGAAAAACTCGATGGCTCAAAAAATCACCAACTCTCCTGTTTAACAAGATATAGCAGTAGGAAAGCATACTCGTCAGACTAACTATATAGAAATATTTAATAAGTTACGCATTTAAACCATTAACGATCCAGGTAAGGTGCGTCATTCGCGAACACTGACTATACATGGGAAACGCTTATTGACTGACGCACCCTACTATCTTTTCACAAAACCTTGCTCAACTAGGCTTATTATTAGATTTTGATTCAGGTACTTGACCAGCATTACGGACGTTAATAAATTTACCGAGCAGATCGAACCAAAAGGGCGCACCCATCGCTATAGCCCCAGCACTCAACAGCCAACCAAAGATAAGTTTGATGATTCCGAATACCCAATCCCAAGGTTGAGGTTTAGCGGGATATCGGGGATTTACTTGCTTGTTAAATTCTTCCATTGTAGACCAGCCAAGAGGCATAGTTAGCTTATCCAACCCTGTATTAATGTCCTCAAAGCATTGGTTTTGTTTCGTTAATTTTTCCCTGGGATCATTCAATTTATTTGCCTCTATCAAACAGTCGTCTATCTGCTTCTCGTTATTGCTAATAACATTACTGGCAACTTGATTGATACTAGAGCGCAAAGCCGCATCTTTGTTTAATCTTTCAAGGATGTGGAATGTATCAGCATTGATCGCCAGTGTAACTGCCAAGCCAATCAAAAAAGTAAACCCCTTAACATTCCGATTGTAGACACCAGATGCTCGCTCCATCGACTGATCGAACCAAATTCTTATCTCCTTTTCTAAAGACTTAATTCCCGTCTCACTAGCACTAGCTTTCCTTTGAGCTATTAAAGCGATAGAATAAATCCGCCGTTGTATTTCTGGGTCTAGTTTTTTATTGTCCTTGATTGATTCTACGATGTCATCAATTGTTCCTGAAGGGTTAAAATCGTAATCAGTTTGGATAATTTCCAGCAAGGTGGCCGCAAACATTTTTGAAGAAATATAGGAAGGGCCGACCGAACCTCGAATAATTTTTCTTTGATTCAGAGATCGAATCAGAGGATGATTCCACAGATCATTAGCAATTTTTTTTGCTTGGATAGCGGACGGATAATTTGCTTCATTGTCACCAAGTAGAATTTGGATGGCTTCTTTCAATTGTTTAGCTCTCCATTCTAGAACTGTAGCAATTAATTCTTGAATGCCGGAAACTAAAAGACTGAGAATTAAGTAAATGAAAAACAAGCCAATAGCCACATCCAACATCGCCGGGAAGTTCATAGTTGAAAACCTATTTAGAGAAGGATCAAATTAGTATTGACAATCAAGTTGGAGAGCGATCGCACCTTTCACTCTCATCTCCTGTTGTCTGGTGAAACGATGGAGAGGTGACGAGGTGCGATCGCTCTGCAAATTCACAGGCTATGCTTTATAGATGCGATGCAACCAAATTGTGTTAGCTTCTGTTTCGGCTTGAGAATTGCTAATCGAAGGGTAGCGAACCTGTGCTTCACCTATACTCCAACTATCACAGCAGGATGTAATTGCTCGTTTGGAATACTCTAGACCTTCTCCTTTTTTATTGTTACCTCTTGGCTCATTCTCGTCATACCTCCACGGATACCACTCTCCGAATGGATCGTTGACAATAAATCCACTGTCCGTATAACCATGGACGACCATAATATGACCTGGTGCAGTGAAAAAACCGTGTACTATACAAAGTTTTCCCTCATCAATTGCTTTGCGGATGTCCTTGAGAGTACCATTTTCAGTTAGATCGTCTTTGATGCCGTCAAAGCTTTCAGCTAGATCTTTTAACCCCCATGTAGTAAAACGATTCCAGCCCTTATCAACAGCACGTGTATAGAGTTCGTCTTCAAATTGACGCTAGCTGCCGCGACCTCGAAAACCCCAGTACCAAAGGCACATAGCTAGGGATGTCACGTTACAAGCTGTGTAGGGCTCAAACTTATTGTCTAGTTGAGAGAAGTATGGAACGTCCTTAATAACTTTCATGATTTGACCTCACAAGTTTTTGGATAATACTGAAACAATTGCGACCGAAAGAAATCCGGGTAGGAGGAAAAAGCGTAAGCCAGATATAGGCTCAAATTATCTGAGCCTATAAGCAGCAAATTGAATCACCTGCAATCAGACAAATATCATCAGCATTTCTATTTGCAGCGGTGAAACTAACAAAAGGTGCTTAATCGTCTGAAGATAAAACCAAATTCTTGAATTTATCCCAAGGAAACAGAGATCCGGGATCTTCGCGACGATCAGGATCTAGCTTTGCGTGCGATACTATATGGCGAAGATTGGGATACTTAGCCCAACAATAACGAATTATCTTTGCAGTAATAGCAACCTGCCAATCTGAAAAAGGATCAATAGGACTAGGTTTTTGTGTATTCACAAGTTCGATTCCCAAAGACCAATGATTGACTCTGACTCTGCCACCATTAATATCAGGGTGTGATGCTTTGTTTTGAACGTGCCATGCAGCAAGGGTTTCTGGCGCACAAGCCCAAATCTTTTGACCGTGTTCAGGCTCATTTTCATCCGGAACAAGCCAATGGAAACTAGCGTTGCCATCTCTCATTACCGAAATTGCACCTGCGGAGCTAGAGCCTGCTGTTGCGTGTATTACAACTGCTTTAATGCCATCAATGGGGTGTACATCTCGTTGACTCGTACATCCTGACCAATAATCCCGGATTCCCGGATACCAAGTTTCAGGAATTAAAACGTCGAGCGGACGATCGGTGCTGGGAAGATCAAATTGGTAAGTTTTTGGATCTGCCATTTCTTGATTCCTTGCTTTAGGATTAGTGGAGAAATCATTTCTGAAATCTATTCGACTTCAATCAAAACCGAAGCCCGATCGCCCTGTCGGTGAGAAAAAGTGAGTTCCTTTTGTAAAGTTTTTGTAAGGTTTCCTGAAACGCTACTGGTAAGGGGGTTAGAAGCCAGCAACACCTAAAATAATCAGTCAAGGTAGTGGCGATGAGACGAGAAGAAGCGCTTACCATAGTCGATCGGCTTTTACAAGCTGCTAACCACGGACAAAAACTTAACGATCTGCAATCTGCTGTATTTCTGGAAACTTGGGCGGAACATTCCTACTCGGAAATTGCCCAGCAGCTAGGTTACGAATACGACTACATCAAACAAGTGGGTTCGCATTTGTGGCGAAGTCTCTCTCAAATCTTGGGCGAACCAGTCTCCAAGCGCAATATTCAAGCTGTTTTGCGTCGCTACGAACAATCGCAACAAGCTCAGCAAGATTGGGGTGAAGCGATCGACTTTTCCCGGTTTTACGATCGTCAAGAGGAACTGCAAACGCTAGAAAGTTCGATGATTGAAGCTCCCTATCGTTTAATTGGTATTTTTGGACTCGGTGGCATCGGTAAAGCTTTTGGCTATATTACTTTTATAATTGTTGTCGGCAGCGATCGAGATAAATTGCAGCTACCCCATCCGCCGAATTTAAACGCACACAATCCTCAAACAGTTGTGTAGCCTCGCTGAACTTTTCCCGATTGTAGAGCATCGAGGCACTTTCAAAAACTGTTTTCGCGATCGACTTATACCAAATTCGGGTTCGTTACCCCTTGATGATTCGGATATTGAAATCGCGATCTGCACAAACTTTCGTCTCAGCAGAGGGGGACTAAGAAATAAACGGGTATTTAAGCCGTAATCTATAGCGATTTCATAAATTAAGCAGACAAAATTCAATGATAATAAATTTATGCTATAATTAAATTCTAATTTTTAAACCCAGATTCACCTATGCCAACTTTAACTGATATTGGCACCCTCATCATTTCCACACCAGAAACCTGTGGAAATCGCCCCCGCATCGCAGGGACTAGAATAACAGTTCAACGAATCGCCGTTTGGTACAAAATGGGGATGAAACCAGAAGAAATCATTGCCGAAATTCCCCACTTAAATTTAGCACAAGTTCATGCAGCATTAGCTTACTACTACGCCAATAAAGAGCAAATTGATGCTGATATTGCGACGGAAGAATCTGAGTGCGATCGCTTAGCTAATGAACACAAAGCGGGGAGTTAATCTTGAGCCAAATTCGTTTATATTTAGATGAGGATATTCTGGAACGCTCCTTAGTCAAAGCGCTCCGAAATGTAGGGATTGATGTAGCTACAACTGCTGAAGCTAATAATCTCAGTTGCACTGATGAAGAGCAATTAATATGGGCAACTGCCCAAGGGCGAGTTATCTATACTTTGAATGTGGGAGACTTTTGTCGCTTGCATAAAATTTATATGGAACAAGGCCAGGAACATTCAGGAATTGTGATGGGCAGACAAAGTTATTCGATTGGGGAACAATTGCGAGGATTTTTGAGGTTAATTTCTGCAAAGTCAGCAGAAGAGATGATCGATCGGCAAGAGTTTCTGGGAAATTATATGGACTAGCAATTTTAAGGAGAAACTACTTTGACAGCAAAAATTATAGAAATTGGCACTTTAATTATCCGCTATCCGCACCTTCGCGGTGGCATCCCGATCGTAGCAGGTACTGCCACATCAGTGCAGCGAATTGCAGCCTTATACAAACAAGGTAATAATGCTGAAGAAATAGCAGCCGATTTGGATCATCTCACCTTAGCGCAGGTTTATGCTGCACTGACTTATTATCACGCAAATCGAGCAGAAATAGAAGTATATTTAGCGACTGAACAAGCCGAATATGAACGGTTGGCAGCATTAAATAACTTACAAATGCAGGAGACATGAGCCAGCATTTAGTCCTTGAAATGAGGACTCTTCGTCGTGAGTACGATCGCAATTCCCCATTCCCCAGTATATTTATCGATCGACCATTCGATCGAGCTTTTCCTTAACCAACAAATCTAACAACGAGCGCAACACAAACAAGCCACCGAATCCCGAAACCGCAAAAGCTGCGATCGCCCCCGTTTGATATCCGCCCACTAGCAGCACAGCACCCGACAGCACCGCAAAACCAGTCACAGAAGCGAAAATTAGAGTTTTCAGGGCTAAATTAATGCGTTTCAAGGCTCTTTCGCTCTCGATATTTCGCACTCTAATTTGCAGTTCGCCCTCTTCAATTCGCTGCTCCAAACGCTTGAGAAAAACTTGCGATTTGCTCGGCTGCCGTAACTTATATGTAATAAAACTTCGCGCTTGTCTTGCCAATTCTCCGATCGCATTTCCCCGCCCCTTGCTCACCGCAATACTCTTGACAAAAGGCTGAGCCGATGCTAGGAAATTGTAGTCAGGGTCGAGAGTTCTAGCAATGCCGTCGAGAGTCGTCACGGACTTGACAATAAACATCATTTCTGCAGGCAAGCGAAACGGTTGCTGCTCGAACATGATGTAAAGTTCGTTCTTAATTTCATTAAAAGCTTGAAAGTCGATCGGCTTATCAATAAACTTATCCAACAGAAAAGCAATCAGCCTGCGTACCGGCATCATATCCGGCATCCGCTCAACTAAGCCGATCGTAATTAAAGTATTGAGTACCTCGTCCGTATCCTTTCTCATCACAGCAAAAAAAGTCTGGACCATTTGGTCTTTAGCCAGAGACTTCACCTCAGCCATCATCCCAAAATCGTAAAAAATCAAGCTACCATCTTCTGTCACCGCCAAATTTCCCGGATGCGGGTCAGCTTGAAAAAAACCGTCAATTAACAACTGTTTCAAATAACAGCAAATTCCGACTTGATTGAGTTTCACAATATCGACTCCAATCGCCTCTAAACTAATGCGATCGTCCACTTTAATGCCTGGTGCGTATTCTAGAGTTAGCACTTTTTTCGTAGTGTATTGCCAGTAGACTTTCGGCACAATAATCTGAGGATATTCTCGAAAATTATGGCTAAAGCGATCGGAATTTTTACCTTCTTGCACGTAGTCAATTTCTTGATATAAAATCTTAAAAAACTCGTGATAAATAGATTCCAGGTCGTACTTGCGCGTCGCAGGCAAATAGCGATGGCAAAAACGCATCACTTGGCGCACCGCCTTCACATCCAAATCAAATAAACTTTCCAAACCCGGACGCTGCACCTTTACAATCACATCTTCCCCGGTGTGCAGCCTCGCTTTGTGCACCTGTCCCAGACTCGCAGCCGCCAGAGGCGACGGGTCAAAATCGCGGTACAAAGCATAAATATCCTTGCCTAACTCTGATTCTACAAGAGCGATCGCCTCTTCGGAACTAAACTGAGGAACCCGATCTTGCAACTGTTCGAGTTCCTTCACATACTCAAGCGGCAGCAAATCCGCCCGAGTCGAGAGAGACTGCCCGATTTTAATAAAAGTCGGGCCTAAATTCAGCAAAGTATTGACCAACCAATGAGCGCGAATTCTTCTAGTTTGAGGCGACTTATTTTGCAGCAGTGCGTCCCACCACAAAAAAAACATAAACTTTCCCGCCGCTGCAAAAATATCTATTTGCCGTGCCAGTGGCGAATATTTAGAACGTTGCCAACGCAGGGTTTTAGGTGCAGCTTTTGTGAGCATAATATTGGCGATCGAATTCCATGCACCGTGACAATTTTTAGGGACTATCCAGGACGCAGAAACCGGCTTGTACGAAAAGACGGGTTGCAGGCCTTTGAAACAGTTAAAAAACTCAGTTTCTTTGGTCTATACTGCCTAATATCATCTCCGGCTATACAATTATAATTAAGTTCCTAGTAAGTAATGCAAGTCCTGATTAATTAATAAATAGAGGACAGTCGTACTCACTACAAACACGCGCTAATTACGGGAAAATAACCCGAAATAATATAAGTCCTGGGGAAAATCAGCAATAGAGAACCGGCAATTTAGACGGGCAACCAGACACACCATTCAAAACAGAGGACTTGGTAGCGTTTAGGACATTTCCAAATCTGCCTCTTCTGGCAAGTCTTCTAGTTTCGCCTGTTCGCTGCCAATTCCCAGCAGCTTCTCAACCGAACTATTCTTCTACATTACAGAGTTCCGCTGCTAATTGCGGCAGAGTCAGAGTAAAAGATGTGCGCCACAAATTGTCAGCTTCTGAACTTTCGGCCGGACAGCTAGACACATCAATAGTACCATTCAAGTGCTGCACTAAAGACTTTACCAGAGCCAGACCCAAACCCGTACCGGCGATAGCTTGGTCAGTAATGCCAGTGCCACGGCGGAACTTGTCAAAGATGTGGGGCAAATCAGCAGCCGAAATGCCACGCCCGAAATTAGAAATACTCAGGACAATATAGCCGGCTGCCTCAGACGCCTCCAAAACTACCGCCGTTCCAGAAGCAGAGTATTTTCCAGCATTCGTCAGCAATTCCAGCAGTATCCGATTGAGAATGTCCGGGTCAGTTTCCCAGCAAGGGGTCAACTTGGGCAAATCCACCTTCAGAGTCAATTGCTTATCCGCCCACTGTTTTTCAAAATCCCCAGCTAAATCTTGAAATAAACGGTTGAGATCGATTTTGATTAGAGAAATCGGGACTTGCTGAGGCTCAAACTGCTTGAGGGCTAGCAAATCGTTAACCAGAGCAGTTTCCTTAGAACACTGCTGTTCTAGAATGTCGAGATACTTAGTCCGACTCGCTGACGGCAGTTCAGCTTGTTTGAGCATCAGAATCGCCAGCTTCATGATTGTTAAAGGGGTACGCAACTCGTGACTCAGAGTGCTGAGAAACTCGTCTTTAATCAGCTTCAATTTCCGCATTTGCTCTAGCTGATTGGCAGATTGTTCGTACAGTTTCCCCTGCAGGTCGAGACTTTGCTGCAACTGAGCGGTTCTGTCGAAGACTACGCTTTGCAATTCCTTAAGCCTTTGAGTTTGGATAATCATCTTGCTCGCTTGAGCGCTGACTGATTCGAGAACTTCTAATTCTTCCGAGATCCAAGTGCGCGGCTCGGAGTGCTGCAAAACCAAGAAACCCAAAACTGTTTCCTGGCGGCTACCGCCCGTGAGGGGAACCAGCAGCAAGCCGCGAATGCCTTGGAGTTTCAAAATTTCTGTGGCTGCCTCTTGTTCTTTGGCGATTAATGCGCCTGCGTCAGCGAGGGCGAGGGGTTTGGGTGCGCTGTGGAATGCTTGGTGGCACAAATTAGATTCTGACAGCCAAAAAGCGGGAGAGTTATTTGGTTTTGAGTTAGGGATTTGGGATTGGGAATTAGCAGTTTTATCCTTGTTTTTTGTTTTGGATGTTGAGCTTTTTTTTCCGATCGCGCTTTGCGATCTTGCCTGTTTGTTTGGAGCTTTTTTTACAACGGATTCGCAAACTAATTCGACTTTCGCTTTGGGAGTTTGATTGGGGGAGCGAGTTGTAAATAGAGGATCTGTATATTTCAAGAGTAGGATTTGGCCTCTATCTACTTCCAGGGTAGCGACGGTATTTTCAATAACTTGCTGCAATATTCGATCGACTTCTGAATTTGTGTCGATCGATGCAGCAACTGACCTGAGTAGATTTTTGTATTTAGCTTGTCGCTGTAACTGTGCGTTTAAGCTGGCAATTTCTTGAGTTTTTTGAAGGTGAGAAATCGCGCTGCCGATCGCGTCTGATGCTGATTCAAGGCGCTGGCGATCGGCTACCGACCACTCGTGAGGTTGCAACTTACCAAGAATCATCATGCCATTTACAGCCCCTCCAAATCGCGCAGGCCCTGCCAAAATTGCCCGAAAAGGCAGTGGAGTCACAGGGGAATTGGGGGATGAAGCTGCCGGACTATCTTGATAGTCGGATATCGCCAGTATCTCGCCGTCTGCTAGGACGTTTGCCCAGACGGGATGTTCGAGTGATATGCTAGGCGATTTTAAGCTTGTGGTTTGGGGGTGTTCCGGTGTTTCAGTGGAATCGGCAACACCAGCCACATAGGGAAAATCACTGCTATTTTGCCAGTAAGCATTCGGATGTACTGCTTTGTGGTCAACCACAGCAGTAACCAAACAGAAATCTGCTCCCCATGCAACCCCCAAAGTATTGGCTATTTGCAGCAGCAGGATTTCTCGATCGAAGCTGGTCGCGAGAATTTGGGAAATTTGTCGCCCGATAAGGGCAGGATCGACCTGGAACTGCATAAGACGATCCAAAAAGTTTTGGACTGATACTGGTTCTGGGATTTGCGGTAAATGCAAAGTGCAAGACTCTGACGGCGATCGGTCGATCGAAGTAAACTCTTGACTTCCCTGGCGATCGATCATGGCAACCAAGCCTTTATTCTAAGATGTTTGAGCCGGCTCCCGCTGCCAATCTAGAACCTCTCCATAACTGTCGGCTTGACCGTTATGAGCCTGCTTT
This sequence comes from Microcoleus sp. T3_D1, assembly GCF_036700405.1. Classification (NCBI taxonomy): domain Bacteria; kingdom Bacillati; phylum Cyanobacteriota; class Cyanophyceae; order Oscillatoriales; family Microcoleaceae; genus Microcoleus; species Microcoleus sp. T3_D1. Next base: position 23,050 of record NZ_JAUBOV010000056.1, on the reverse strand, counting down.
CTGTGTTTGTGCAGCCGATCGGCGGGTCGATCGATATGTGAAAATATACCCCGATCTGACCGAGTTCTATTTTCCTGTTTTTTACCCTTCGATCTGTACGGGATGAACTTTACCATCCTTTACCGGATGATTATCAATCCCATTCCCGCTAATTTTGGCGGTTATTAGTAGTATGAAGTTTTTCTAGAGACCGCTTAGTGACACCCATCTCCTCACCCTGTGATGTTTCCTCTTTAAGTTTGTGATCTTAACAAATTTTTATTTTGATACAAATGGGCCGATCGAGTAACGCCGATCGCAAAAATTCAAAATCCCCAAATTATCACTCATAACGCCGGCTGAGAGTTTCCGAGTTTTTACTCCACAACTCATTTTTCACAACACCTAGAGCAGCGCGGCGAACTCTCTTGTTAAATTTATCAGAAAAATGGGTCTAAAACCCCGTCGTTCTACGACGGCTTTGAGCTAGAATAGAGAAGTCTACAGGCTCAAGACGCGTTGAAATAGCTACGATAAGAGCGCACCTAGACAGTTTGGAGGGGCAATGCTTAACTGCAACCCTGAAGACACCAAGCTTTTTGCTTGAGTACAACGAAACATAGTCGCCTAGCGGGCATTGGGAGACTCTAAACGGACGTGGAGCGACGGTAAGACTACTTTGGTAGCGCGTTGCTGTGAAGCGTTAAGGAATCCTCGCTCATGAAAGGACGAGGAGGTATGTCAATTATTTTGTGCTTCCTGTTGGGCTTTATCGCTATTTTCGCGGTAAAGTGCCGTCCGGTTCTGAGCCGTTGTGTAGCGGGGATGCTTGGAAGGCACAGCGGCCATCAAATCGGAAGCTTGCTGCCACTTAGCAGCTACGACTAACCAATCCTGGCGAGATTGAGCGGTTTTGCCCTCGGTGGCTGCTTGTTCGGCTACTCGCACTGCTTGGGCAAAAGAGTCACCAGCAGAATTAACAGTCTCCTTAGAAATTTTCACAGCAGGTTTTGCCTCCGAGGGAGCGCCAGTGGCAACTGCTTGGGTGGTGGCTTGTGTGCTGTTTGGCACTTGGGAATTAAGTCCTTTGTGGATGGCGGCGGCAGCAGCTAGCAACAGCACACTCAAGCTGATGCCGCCGACGATACCGCGCTGAAATTGCCGCGGTTGCTGCATCGATCGAGGTATAGCCATTCTCGGCAAAGCCCGCTTGCCTCCTTGAGCGTGGCGTTGGTGATGGTTGCTCAGAGCTAAACGCTTGAACAAATTCGGCTTTCGGAGTTTAATTTCTTGAGACCACAACAGTTGATTTTCGGGATCGCGGCTAATTTCTTCGAGCCACAGCAGTTGGTGTTCTCGGACAAGCCGGCTGTTGATGTTGACTCGGCGAATATTGTGGGGCGAAATGCGTTCCAAAATTTCTCGGACTCGATCGACCAAACTAGACTCTTCGAGCAGTTGGGGCGTTGCAGCTTCGCACAGCAGTTGCAGCACCCCGTCTGCAAACACGGCTCTGGCCCTGACGCCTACCTGTGCCAGTTCGTCATTAAGGATTTGAATAATCGATGCAACCGAGCCCTCGCGAGCTTGTCGAGCAATGTCATCTATTGGATTTGCCATAAAACTATCTTGACGCTTAGCAATCTGTTAATTGTTAACCCAAAGTCTCGGATCTAATTTTTACTCATACAGGTTATCACTGACACTGCCAGGTTAAAATGAACAGATGCAAATTTTGCATACCGATCCACTTAAAATTATCACCACAGCATCGAGCGAGGCTAACAGGAAATAAACTATGGGTAAAGTAATTAGCGGTCAAATTTTTGTTGTAGACGACAACATCGACACAGATCAAATTATCCCGGCCGAATACCTGACCCTGGTTCCCTCGAAGCCGGACGAGTACGAGAAACTAGGCAGTTACGCTATGATTGGGTTGCCCGATCGCTACGGTAAGTTTATCGAAGCCGATGAACAGAAAACCCGGTATCCGATTATCATAGCTGGCGAAAATTTTGGCTGCGGTTCTTCGCGGGAGCACGCTCCGATCGCTCTGGGGGCCGCCGGCGTCACAGCGGTGGTGGCTTTGTCTTACGCCCGCATTTTCTTTCGCAATTGCTCGGCTACTGGCGAATTGTACCCGATCGAATCAGTCGATCGGCTCTGCGACTTGTTTGTAACGGGCCAAGAAGTGACGATCGACTTTACAGCAGAGGTAATTGTCAACCACACTCTCGATCGAACTTTCTCGCTCAAGCCGTTAGGAGAAGTAGGGCCGGTGATTGATGCCGGAGGGTTGTTTGAGTACGCGCGCCAAACGGGAATGATTGCGGCTCGCTCTTAAGTTTTAAAACCCCTGCAATGTCAGGGCTGTTTCGGGGCAACCACGGGGAGTAGGGGTCAGATTGCCCCTACGGAAAACGATGATTGTGTAGGGGTAGTGCTACCCCTACTCCCCGTGCCTACCCTCCCCATCCACGATTTGCTCGTGTTTCAGAGATTGGGGCAGCCACGGGGGGCTGCCCCTACAAGAGAATGAAACAGCCCTACCTGCAATGTAGGGTGCACGCCCGATCGCACCTTACGAGTATCTGATACTTTTAATCCAGACAATCTCCGACAACCTGAGAGAATCCGAATATAGCACGCTCATCACACTGGTCCCAGAGCATGGTGGTATCCCACAAAGCTTTAAGGAAAATCCCTAAAGCGCTACTCAAACTGGGTGTTTTCTAACCACAGTTGGGGCCTTTAAAAATTTTAGAGCCACCTAACTTTTATGGCTCTCACCGTATTTTGCACAAATTTTGGAGGTGTATTCTTCACTGGTTTTGACCAACCTCGAACCGCAAGGATTACAGAGATGCTCTCAAGCGAAAGCTTGAGAGAAGTGAGAGAAAGTCCAAGTCATCATTACTGATGGTTTTATGCAGGCTACTTCAGTCTACACCAATTGTCATGAGTATTACCTACAAGTCTAGGAAAATATCATCCTAGCAATTGCTCCCTGTTCAAACCCATCCAATGTAGGGTGCGTACCAATTTTCTCAAATCGAGTCAATAAAATTCAATAAAATACGCTGGTGAGCAATCCCAAAAGGTCGCACATCTCCTGACTGCTCAGAAAAGCATTTTCCCGCCCGAATCTGCTCCGGTGTCAACAACTTCATATCCCAACCCTCAAGCAAAACTAAATCCTTGACATCCGCACTAAGTTGTGCATGAAAAACGTGGCGAACCACATCTTGTTCGACATCGCAACAGAAAAAAGAAACACTTGCAGGAGCATAACTAATTTCTTCTTTCAATTCCCGCAATACAGCCACTTGGGCAGTTTCTCCCGGTTCCAAGTGTCCGCCAAACAAAGCCCAATGTCCGGGATATCTGATATGAGGAATATCGTCTCGCAACTGACAGAGAAACTTGCCGTCTTGGTATAAAATCGCGATCGCAACGTGAATTTTAGTCATTAGTCATTAGTCAGTAGTCAGTAGTCAGTAGTCATTAGTCATTAGTCAGTAGTCAGTAGTCATTAGTCATTAGTTATTTAACAGGAATACACGGATTAATTATCGAGTATTCCTCACATATTAAATAAATAAGGCAGAGGGAACCAAGAGCAATTATCAAATAACCAATAACAAATAACAAATAACCCATGCTTATTTCCCCTTGTCTGAACTGGGAGTGCGCTTTAATTGTTCCCTTTCCTCAACATAAACTTCACCTAAATCTTTTCCGGCCAATTCCTTCAGAGTAATACTCTTGTAGCGGACTTCTCCCTTCAGCAACACTTCATCGCCAAGCTGGGGCAACTCTTGCTTGGTTAAAATCCACATACTGCCAGTACCATCGTCAATTTGATAAGCCGCATTCCCTACAAACGGAGCGCGATTTTCTACCTTTCCCCGGAGATAAACTTCACCATCGACTTGTCGCTTTTGTTGAACGTCGCCAATGCTAGCAACATTAAAGCCAAGATTAAGTTGAGACATGGGTAAATTGCCACAACTGAAGAAACCGCTGGCGAGGATTAGCGACAAAGAGCTGGTACAGAATCTTTGAACCCAAACTTGCTTATTTGCAGTAGTCATTGGTCAACTGATTTGAGATTTGAGATACGACTTACTTTAACAGAATCCCCAGAATCGATCGCAAGTAAGAAATTTCTCTAGTGGAGTCCTTGGCGGGGATTAAGCTAAAATCTAAAATCGTCAGCCCCTAACCCAGAGTCTACAATGGATGCCAAAACTGCTCAAATACTAGATGGCAAAGCTTTAGCGACAAAGATTCAAAGCGAGCTGAGCGATCGAGTCCGCGCCCTACAACCCCAAAAGGGGCGTCCTCCGGGACTGGCGGTGCTGATGGTGGGGGACAACCCAGCCAGCGCAGCCTATGTTCGCAATAAAGAGCGAGCCTGCGCTAAAGTTGGCATAGCTTCCTTCGGCCAGCATTACCCCGCAAACGCTACTCAAGCCGAACTAGAACTTGCAATTCGTGCACTCAACGAGGACGATCGAGTAGATGGCATTTTAGTTCAATTACCGCTACCAGAACACTTAGATGCAATTTCGCTGCTGTACCAAATTGCCCCCGACAAAGATGCTGACGGACTTCACCCTGTAAATTTAGGCCGTCTCGTGCGCGGGGAGGAAGGTTTGCGGAGTTGTACTCCCGCCGGAGTGATGCGGTTATTGCAGGAATACCAGATTGATTTAAAAGGAAAAAATGCCGTTGTTTTGGGACGGAGTATTTTGGTAGGTAAACCGATGGCGCTGATGCTATTAGAAGCCGACTGCACTGTTACTGTAGCTCATTCGCGATCGCAAAACTTAGAATCGATTACCAATCAAGCCGATATTTTAATAGCTGCAGTCGGCCGCACAGAAATGATTACACCTAATATGGTCAAACCTGGATCAGTAGTAATTGATGTCGGTATTAACCGCGTCGTCAATCCAGACGGTACGAGTCGTTTGGCCGGAGATGTTAATTTTAATGCTGTTAAAACAGTAGCCGAATTTATCACGCCGGTGCCGGGAGGAATCGGGCCGATGACTGTTGCTATGCTTTTGGAAAATACCGTTTCGACTTATATTGAATACGGTTCTAATTGAATTATGACCCACTTGTGAGCCAGTATTGGTTCAATTAGGGTTAGTAATCTACCAACACACAGAGATTTTAGCTATGGCTTTAAAACCCGATCCATCAGGGATAGTGCGCTTAATTGGCGACAACACCTCGGAATTCATTCAACTTTCTCCTGGAGATGTAACCAACTTCCCTTTAGGAGCTTGGGCCCTCGATGGCGACGATACAGTAGATGGCTCAGGGGCTAGCGAGTTAATCCTGGGAAATGAAGGGGAAGATTTTCTCGCAGGTTTTGCAGGCAACGATTCTTTATTTGGGGGAAAAGGAAGAGATGCCCTGGATGGAGTTGAGGGAAATGACTGCCTCAGTGGTGGTCTAGATGCTGATTTCCTTAGTGGAGGGGGTGGCGATGATATTTTATTTGGGGGTAGAGGCAATGATGTTTTAGACGGCGGAGCGGGGGATAACACTCTGGTTGGCGGCTTGGGCAGAGACTACTTAATATGTGTTGACAATAATTTATGCGTTCTGGGAATAGATCCTGCCACTACAGATATCAATTCTAGTGATGCGATCACAAATTTTGATCCTGATGTGGCTCGCATTGGATTAGCGAGTGGCTTAACGGTGAATGATATAGTGTTGGAGCCGGTAGAGAATGTGACCTTCACATATAGGTTCGATCTGTCGCCAGCTTTACAACCAGTGATCCCAAATCTGGTCAGCATTAACGAACTTTCTTCAGGAACTCTAATCAGAGTCAGGAATTCTAACGTGATTTTAGGTTATGTAAAGTATGTCACCCCTAATGAACTAGAAAGCAGGATTGTTTCCGTTCAGGGTTTCTAATTTCAGGAGAATCACTGGTGGTCTGACAAACTTATCATATTGTTAGCCCTAAATTAACTGCTGATATTTACAGGACTTACGCAGAAACGCTAGTAGTAGGGTGCGAAATACGCACCCTACTACTATGGGTAGTGTAAAATTTGACTGTGCAGCGTAAGTCCTGTAAAATTCTTTACTCTTTGAGTCCGCCTCGGGGTACGAAAGTTGGTGTAGTAACGATTTCAAGCTCGGAGCGAAATCACTAATCACTAAGATTTACCGTGAGAAATTATTGATAGCAACAACGCGAATTCGGGCTTGTCAATCCAGACGGTACGAGTCGTTTGGCCCCAGATGTGGATTTTAATGCTGTTAAAACAGTAGCCGGATTTATCACGTCGGTGCCGGGAGAAATCGGGCCGATGACTGTTGCTAGGCTTTTGGAAAATACCGTTTCGAGTTATATTAAATACGGTTCTAATTGAATTATGACCCACTTGTGAGCCAGTATGGGCTCAAGTAGGGTTAGTAATCTACCAACACACAAAGATTTTAACTATGGCTTTAAAACCCGATCCATCAGGGATAGTGCGCTTAATTGGCGACAACACCTCGGAATTAATTCAACTTTTTCCTGGAGATGTAACCAACTTCCCTTTAGGAGCTTGGGCCCTCGATGGCGACGATACAGTAGATGGCTCAGGGGCTAGCGAGTTAATCCTGGGAAATGAAGGGGAAGATATTCTCAGAGGCTTTGCAGGCAACGATTCTTTATTTGGGGGAAAAGGAAGAGATGCCTTGTTTGGACAGGAGGGGAATAACTCCCTCAATGGTGGTCTAGATGCTGATTTTATTCTTGGAGAGGCTGGCAATGATATTTTATTTGGGGGTAGAGGCAATGATGTTTTAGACGGCGCAGGGGGGGATAACACTCTGGTTGGCGGCTTGGGCAGAGACTTGTTAACTTGTGGGTTGGGCAATAATTTATGCGTTCTGGGAATAGATCCTGCCACTACAGATATCAATTCTAGTGATATAATCGAAAATTTTGATCCTGATTTAGATCGCATTGGATTAGCGAGTGACTTAACGGTCAATGATATAGTGTTGGAGCCGGTACAGAATGTGGCATTAACATATACGATCGATTTCCCGCAAGCTTTACAACCATTACTCCCTCCAGGTCCGGCCGGCGCAAGTGGATCTGCTTCAGGAACTCAACCCAGAGGCGGAATTACCGGAGTTTATTCAGGAACTCTAATCAGAGTCAGAAATTCTAACACGATTTTAGGTTTTGTAGACAATGTAACGCCTAATGAACTACAAAGCAGGATTGTTTCCGTTCAGGGTTTCTAAGTTTAGGACAATCAGTAGTGAGCTGACAAACTGATCAGAAGTACGGTGCGTCGCTGTGAGATGGTATATCGGATTTGAATATTTAAGGGTGGCGACGCACCCTAATGCTTTTAATCAAGCTCAATGTCGCATTCGCTCGTTTAACAGCCCTCGGAAGTTGGCTGTATTCAGACGGATGGCTCTTAATGCTGTTATCAAGAAACCACTCTCAAGCGTAGCTTACGACAGAAAAGACTACGGGTTGCGATGAATGATGACTACAGGATGAAAATTCTCCAGCCCTTGTGCCAAGCCTGATTGAGATGCTCTTACCCTGATTGCGTGGATTTGCATTTAGAATGGAAACGCTGGAGAACATAAGCGCAAATAAATATCCCGTTGAGTATCAGAAAAAGCTCTTCTGCCATGCATGATTCTAGTATTGTCAACCATTAGAATATCCCCTGTTTTCCAGGATATTTCTGTAGTTATTCTCTCAGCCACTTCATTTAGCTCTGAAACAATATCATCAGTAATTTCGGAATTATCATCAAAAAAAACGGTGTTTTTAGATCTATGTTTTGCTGGTAATAAGCTGCTAATAAAGGTCGAATATTTTCCACATCTACTTGGATGTATTGCTGGACAAACATATTGAAGATCGATGGATTCATCTGCGTTTATTTGCAATAGTAAATTATTTCTTCTACAGGTCTGTTCTACTACTCTTAAGTCGGTAGTTTTGTATTGCTTTTGCCAAACATCCTTATCCAAATGACCACAATATTTTAATTTTTTATGAGCAAATAGCTCTTTGATTGGACTACTGAGTTCATTGAAAAATTGCCTTCCATCACATATTATTGTTTCACCGTTTTCTGATGCTGGATGAGCACAGAAGAACCAAAGCATCAACGGAATATCTCGCTGATAGTACATTTCTCCATGCAATTTAATCTCATCATTAAAATCATTGACGCTTAAAATAGTTGCATTCCCATTAATTACTCGGCGATTAAACACGCCTCCGGTGTAATCCCGAAAATCTTTACTAAGGGAGTTAGTGAATTCGGTAAAAGTAGCAACACTATTTTCAAACCCTCTAAAAAGCAAGACACCATAAGATTTAAACAGGTTAATAATTTCTTCCCTGTCCAGGTCTAAAATATTGATATTATCCGTATTGATGATTTGTTGACCAACATTTTCTGATAAAAGCTGTGTATTTACCTTCATATCTATCTCCTCGCTAGTTTCTATTTTGTACAGAGGGTGGTTGAAACAATCACTGCCGATTCCTTGAGATTTCTAAATATTCCTCAATTCAAAATTCATCAAACCTGCTTTACTCCAGCAGTTCAGGTTGTTGATGTACGATTAATTCGTAAAGCGGTTGAAAGCTAAACCAGCCTACCTGATGTGAGCCTACCTGGCGCTGCGCCAGACGAGCATTGTCGGAGTCGATGAGGATGGGAGTGCCAGCCGCCTCTGCCATCAACTGCGCCTGACAAGAACGTTCCATTGCGACAAACCACCAAGCAGCTTCATCAACTGAATGACCCACAGTGAGTAGACCGTGGTTGCGGAGGATAATGGCTTTCTTCTCCCCTAGTGCTGTTGCTATGCGCTTGCCTTCCTCAAGCTGGAGAACTACTCCGGTGTAGTCATCAAACAGGCTGTGGTCTTCGTAGAAGGAACAGGCATCTTGGGTGAGGGGGTCGAGGAGACGACCGAGGCTAGACCAGCTTTTGCCGAAAATTGAATGAGCGTGTGCTGCTGCCACCACATCAGGACGGGCTGCATGAATTTGAGAATGGATGGCGTAAGCTGCCGTGTTAATAGGCTTGTGCCCCTCTATAACTTCACCTTGATGGTTCACCAGCAGCAGGTCGCTGACCCGGATGAGACTGAAATGTTTACCCAACGGATTGACCCAAAAGCAATCCAGGTGTTCAGGGTCGCGGACGGTAATGTGTCCCGCGATGCCCTCACTAAACCCAAAGTGTCCAAACAGACGTAAGGCTGCAGCAAGGCGCTGCTTGCGATGACGGCGTTCTTCCTCAACCGTAGCAAAGGTCGGAGGCTGGAAGATGGATTGAAGTTCTTTTAAGGTAGGCATAGAATGCGTGTCAACTTAATTTGACAGGGCCCGGTTATTTTAACCTAATTTTGCTCTTCATATAAAATTTCAATAGGAATTCTTGACAGCAACAACGCGAATTCGGCGATAATCTGCAATCCAATTACCATCGCGGTACAGAGCCGATCGCAAACGCTCTTCAACGGAGTTAATTACCTGCGATCGCACATCATCAGACAACCCCGACAAAAACCCGCCAGCAAACATCTCAATCCAATTTACCATACCCGCGCTGCCACCTTCCAGGGGAGTCGGGCGATCGAACAAAACCGCATAACCCACATCAAATCCCTGCTTTTCCAAAAGCCCAGCATACTCGCCAATACTCGGAAAATACCAAGGATTAAGCGCTTCAGGCTCCTCACAGCCAATTTCTGACAAAACACTCAAAAGTGCGCGGACGATCGCCCCCACGTTCCCCTTACCGCCAAACTCAGCCACAAAACGCCCTCCCGGCTTCAGCGCTTTTTCCACACAATTAATCACAGCATCCGGCTGTTTAATCCAGTGCAAAACCGCATTAGAAAACACAGCATCTAACGGCTCTTCTACTTGAAAATTCCTCGCATCTGCGACAGAGAACTTAATGTGAGGATAGTTATCTTTTGCCGCAGAAATCATCGACAAAGAGGAATCAATACCTTGCACAAAAGCACCCGTTTGAGCAATCTTTTCAGTTAACTGTCCCGTACCGCAGCCCAAATCCAGAATTTGTTCGCCAGCCTTCGGAGCGAGTAACTCCAAAAGCGATTCGCCGTACTGCCAAACAAAAGCATGATTTTTCTCATAAAGAGCGGTATTCCAAGAATTTTGTGCCATGATAACTACCCTAAATCTGTCTTCTATTTCTCTGTGTTCTCTGTGTTCTCTGCGGTTAACAAAAAACCTTCTTCACAAAACCAATCCAATTATTTGTTAGCGAGTTGGGCTATCGCACTTCCCTCGATTCGGCAAACCCTAATATTTTCCAAAATCCGCGCTCCCTGCTTTTCATAAAAAGCAATTCCCCGCCCATTGCCAGTATTAACAGTCCATTCCATACGCCCGCAATTTGTGGACTCAGCAATTTTTGCCAAATACTTTAACAGCGCTGTCCCGACTCCGATACCGCGCATAGGAGCTTGCACAAATAAATCATCAACCCAAAGACACGGCTGCGTCAATAAACTTGAATAAGAAGCATAAAACATAGCAAATCCTACCGCTTTTCCCGCAACTTCCGCCAACAAAACCCGCACTAGCGGAGGCTGGCAAAACAACGTTTGCTGCAATTTATCTGCTGTTGCTGCTAACAAATTTTTAGAGCCATCAAACTCGCTTTTTTGGGAAATAAAATCCACGATTAATTCCAAATCTGCCAGCTCTGCTTCTCTAATTTTGATATCCAAATTAGCCATTGTTTAATTCTCCACTTCGCCTATTAATCACTGTATGAAATATCATCCTCAATGTCCAATATATGTTTAACTAACAACTTATACTTTTAAAATATCAATCATGGGGACTTATGGAACTTCGGCATTTGCGTTATTTCCTTGCAGTTGCAGAGGAACTGAATTTCACTCGCGCAGCCGAAAAACTGCATATTGCCCAACCTCCGCGCTCGCCAACAAATCCAGCATTTAGAGGCAGAGTTGGGGTTTCAACTGTTTCGCCGCACCAAGCGGACGGTGCATTTAACGGCAGCGGGACAGGTTTTTTTCGAGGAGGCCGGGAAAATTCTGCAGCAAGTCGATCGAGCAATTCAACTCGGCCGACAAACCAGTCGGGGCGAACTCGGCCAACTGACGATCGGCTTTGTGAGTTCTGCAGCACACAACGTGGTTCCAGCCATTTTGCAGGCGTTTCGCACTCGGTGTCCCGCCGTCAAGCTGGAACTGCACGAGCTGACGACCAACGAACAGTTGCAGCGACTGCGGTTCGGGCAAATTGATATCGGCTTCGTGCGCCCTCCGGTTGAGGAAGACGGGATAAATTCTGAAATCGTTTTTCGAGAACCGCTGATAGTGGCACTGCCAGAAACGCATCCGGCGGCCGATCGCACGCATCTTGAATTACGCGAACTTTCCACGGAACCGTTCATCCTCTTTCCCCGTTCCCTGGCTCCGGGATTGTACGATGCGATCGTCAGTCTTTGTCAACAAGCAGGTTTTAGCCCGATCGCGGCTCAAGAAGCAATTCAAATGCAAACCATTGTCAGTCTGGTAGCGGCCGAGATGGGAGTGGCGATCGTCCCTGAGTCGATGCAAAATTTCCAGCGCAGCGGGGTTGTTTACAAATCTTTGCCAGAATCAACCTGCATTGTGGCGATCGCTCTAATTTGGCGCAGCGATCCAACGGCGGCGGTGCAGCGGTTTTTGGAAGTCGCCAGACAAATCAGCGGATTTGAGATTTGAGATTGTAAATTTTAGATTGACTCGCAATTTGACAAACTTATCAAAACTCAAAGATTTTCTGTGCAACAACACCCGTAGAATGATTAATTGATGCTCGGAGTTCGAGCAACTACTGCCGTAAAAGTCGGCACGATGCGACCTGAACGGCTCACAATATCCCATATAAATATTAAGTACAAGAGAGCAAGGGATGGTATTGGCAACAGAAATGGGTTCGTCCCAACCGGAATCCTCTTTCGACCTATCTACTTATCTAGTCAATCGAAAAGAGGCGATCGAGGTAGCTCTCGACAGTGCACTGCCGGTCATCTACCCAGAGAAAATCTACGAAGCAATGCGCTACTCGCTGCTAGCGGGGGGCAAGCGCCTGCGTCCGATCCTGTGTCTCGCTAGCTGCGAACTGGCCGGCGGCACTACATCTATGGCAATTCCGACAGCTTGCGCTTTGGAAATGATCCACACGATGTCGCTGATTCACGACGATTTGCCGGCAATGGACAATGACGACTACCGGCGTGGCAAACTGACGAACCACAAAGTCTACGGCGAGGATATCGCCATTTTGGCTGGCGATGGTTTGTTGACCTATGCTTTTGAATTTATTGCCACTAAAACTGAGAACGTACCCCCCCAGCAGGTGTTGCAGACGATCGCCCATTTGGCGCGGGCATCGGGTGCTGCTGGACTCGTAGGCGGTCAGGTGGTTGACTTGGAATCCGAAGGAAAGACAGATGTTTCTCTGGAAACTTTGAATTACATTCATGCTCACAAAACAGGGGCGCTGTTAGAGGCCTGCGTAGTTTGTGGGGCGATTCTGGCTGGGGCCTCAGCAGCAGATTTGCAGCGGCTGTCTCGTTTCGCTCAAAATATTGGGCTGGCTTTCCAGATCATTGACGACATTCTGGATATTACTGCTACTCAAGAAGAACTGGGCAAAACTGCTGGCAAAGATGTTCAAGCAGGAAAAGTCACTTATCCGAGTTTGTGGGGAATTGAGGAGTCTCGGCGCCAAGCTTCGCAGCTTGTTGCTGATGCTAAGGCTCAATTGGCAGTGTTTGGGAGCAAAGCTCTACCGCTGCTGGCGATCGCCGATTTTATTACCAGCCGCAGTAACTAGAAATACTAAACACTATGCAGGAAATTTGCAGCGGCATCTTAAACAATCATGTACTCGTGGTTGCTTTGCTTGCTTGTCTGGCGGCTCAGATCATGAAGTTGCCGATCGAGTTGGTCAAAAATCGCAAGTTTAATCTTCGGTATTTGGTAACAACGGGGGGAATGCCCAGCGCTCACTCGTCTTTTGTGGGCGCTTTGGCTGCTGGAGTGGGACAAACGATGGGATGGGAAAGTCCAGACTTTGCGATCGCTGCGATCTTTGCAATTATTGTCATGTACGACGCTGCAGGCGTTCGCCAAGCAGCAGGCAAGCAAGCTCGCATCCTCAACCAAATTATTGATGAGTTTTTTGAGGAAGATCACAACCTTAATGAGGCTCGCCTGAAAGAGTTGCTAGGACACACTCCTTTTCAAGTGCTTGTAGGTTTGGGGCTGGGAATCACTATTGCTTGGATCGCAGGGCCTGCATATTAGTTAACTGTTAACTGTTGACTGTTGACTGTTGACTGTTAACTGTTAACTAATGACTACTGACCGAATTCTGCTTGCAGCAGGTCATCGTTGTCATCGGCGATCGTGGCGACAATAGTAATAACCCGAGAAATTTCCCCGGCCGAGATTTCGGCGATCGTCCGAGTAGATATTACCGCAACTTGATTGTCAACAATCGCAAAATGAGATTCCAAAGTAGACAGCCAATTCATTTCTAGAAGTTTCCGCATTAATTGAGCTTCATTCTTCGCCGGCAACTGCAGTACAAAAGCCCAAACAGTCAAAGTATCATCTTCGGTGTCGCCGGTGAGTTGCACGAACACTTCAACACTGCCGTACTTAAACTTCCAAAGATGTCCGCCAGCTTCATTTTGACCGACCATCACTTTTTGGTCTACAGCCATGCTGGCGATGACAGTTTCAATTTCTTCTGCATAGGTGACGGCTGTGGCTTTTTCGACCTGCTCGGAGGCGATCGCGCTTTCACTCGATAGGCTTTCTGCGGAAGCTGTTTGTATGTTCGGCTCGCTGGTAGTCATAATTATATTTAGATGGAAAACTATTCCAATAATCAGTTTACTGGCTAAAGCTTAAAATTATGATTTTAAATAACTGGTTCCGAGGCTATGCCAAGGAACCAGTATATCTCGCTTGTTTGCGGAGGCAGACGCAAGTTTGACTGGCAAAGCGGTTTCAAGCAGGTGCGCGATCGTTTTTAAGCCTTGGGCTTAGTCGCCGCCGCCTTCTTCTCAATGTTATTCAAGCCGTTGAGGAACATCGGCACCAATTTCTCCACAAATGCCTGGGGGTCGCGGTTCCAGGCGCGCTGAGCTACATCGACTCTGGTCATTTGCAGATCCGGGGCCAGGAGGGTTCTGGGCAAGCGTTCCATCAGGTATTGCGGGCGTTCCCACATCGGCATGGTGTTGGCAATATCCACGAGGCGGGTGACGCGACGGAGTTCGGCCCCCAGCATGATATCCATTCCCGATTCAAATGCTGCTTGTTCGATCGCCACATACTTGCGCTTTGCCTGTTCCACCTTCTGGCGGTGTTCCGGGCTTTTGTCGGCAATTTGGGCCAGCCAGCGGTTGCCCCAGCGGACGTGACCAGCTTCTTCGGGAAAAATCTTTTCGATGGTTTCGCGGATTTTGACGTTTTCTGCGGTTTGGGGAGCCTGTTTGAGGGCGTGGATGTGCGCTGAGAAATATTCGCATCCCCGCTTCTCGGTGACGTTAATCGCGGCGAGGGAAGAAATTACAAAGTCTTCGCGGTCTTTGGTGGGGTCTTTTTGCTCGCTGTCGAGCAACCTTTCAAATTCGTCAATATAGGAGACTCCTGGTGGCGTTCCCACATTTTGGCCGATGTCTACCAGCAAGTCGGTGAGCCACATGGCGTGCCGCGCTTCGTCGGAAATGTGCCGGGAAAGATCGCGCACGAGTTCTGGCGGATTGCCGTCGAGCTGTTCGATCAAGTCGGTGAGGTCTTTGCAACTGCGCTGTTCGCTGTAGCGATAGCGGTTGAGGGTGATCAGGTGAATTTCGCGATCGCGCACCACTTGAGCTAAAATTTCGCGCGCTCCCATAGCGTTCCGCAGCTTGCGGGGATAGGCAACAGTCATGCTTTTATGTTGTTTTGTAAAGATACCTATATAAGTGTAACGCAGTTTTTCGGCTTCCTAATTCACTCGCAAGGCAGAAAGTTATTGTTTTGCACGGAGATTGAATTTTTTACAGACAATTTTTTTACTAGCTCAACCAATGACAATAGTTTTGAGTTGCGAGTCATACCATTTTAGATTTTAGATTTGAGATTTTAGATTAAAAATGACTGATGACTATCAGGGTTTGGAGCTTTTCTACAGTTTGATTATTTTTTTAAACTGCTATCACGCAAGGATTGCGCGGATCGCACCAAGCAACCTCATACACTCAAAACTTTTCAGGTTCCGTCGAGTCTTTTGCCTCAACACTAGCAGACTCTTGTTGAAATTTTCGCGCCTCTTCTACTTCTAATCTAGCCAGAGTTGTCGCCACATCGGCTAACTGTAAAGCCAGATTCATCCGACAAATCGGGTTTTTTTCCCTCCAGAGGTCTTTTGCCAAGAAATGCACTCGCGGGGCGAAACATTTTAATTGAATTTGGCGGAGTAACTTTCACCAGAAAACGAGCGAGAAGCCCCTGGCTACCGACATGGGGAGGAAAGCGGCTGCGACTTCAGTCGCCTTGAATCAAAATCCATAGGAATAGCCATCTTTTTTGTGAATAGGTTGGCAATATTTATGACTAATTCCTGCTACTCTTCCCTTCATTGTAGCGATGTCGAACGAACCGGATGCACGGCAAAGAACTCGTCCCACGTAGGAACCGACTTTCTTGCCTGCGGTGACTGTCGCGCCAACAATATCGCCAGTTTGAAAACCCACATGGATCTGCTTTTTTGATCTATGTCGAATTGGGAAGCCAAACCGATCCGTGCCACACATTTGTCGAGTACCGTGTCCTGCTGCTTTTATTAGCAGCGGTTGAGAAGTCAGCACCTTTAATTCTTCGACTTTACCTACGCAAGCAGCATCTAACCAGTGAGATTTAGGTAGCTGCAAACGAGTGCGATTGAATTTTGTCAAGCCGCCACTACCAGTAGAAACTGGTAAACCAGTCATACGGAGTTGATTAAATAACGCCCAGCGAGTCGAATTAACGGCTGCTGCGTCTTTTAATGGACGTTTTGCTTGAGACAGGATCTTTTTCAAGACATCTGGCTTCTTAGAGAGGAATTGCTCAATGCCTTGAGTTCCTTTCTTGACATTGCATTTTTCACAGGCAAGACAAAGATTAGAAATGCGATTAGATCCGCCTTTGGCTTTGGGATGAATATGTTCGACTTGTAGTGGTGTATCTGTAGCTCCACAGTACGCGCACTTTCTATCCCACTTATTCAACAAATATTCGCGGATCTCGTAACCCCATAAAACGCCTTGCTGATACTCCAGTCCACTAATCTCTGGATTTTCTAGTTGTTGTAAGTCAAATCGCACAAGTTCTTGAGCAATAGAACCAATGGGAGCGACTTTCATCAATCTAGTTGCCCAGGTTAGGGTTGTTTCGACACGATGTTGTAGGCTTGGAGCCAGCCACCCTTTCGGGCGAGTTCTATTTAAAAATTTCGCTTTTCGATAGCGAGTATGGCGATTTCTTCTGCTCCTACGCAGTGAACGGCGAGATTCCAAGCTAGCTTTAATTGATTGACCTCGGTGAGCTAGTTCTGCACCAAAGATTACGTCCTCTCCTTGCACTAATGCGATTCCAGTAGTTTTGGAGCCAGGGTCTAATTTAAGAGTGATTGGTTTTTGGGGTGCTGTTACCTCTACTTTGAGAATGAGTGTGAATGGATACCTTTTAAAAACAGCAGCTTTGCCAGTGGTTAGCAATTTGCGAGCCAATCCTGGGCGGATTGGATTGAGCGGTCGTTTGTGACTATCAAGTACAAAAACGAAATTAGACATAAAGTCCTCCATTCCTGGGTAATGTTCGCTCCCTTGAATGTTTTATGAGCTTGTTATGCCAAAAGCACTGGTTTAACCCCGCCCGAGCCTGTTTAACTTTTAGCGATAGAGCGGAAAACTAGCGTCGCATTCTCCGGTATCATGACTCAAAAAACGTAGGTCTAATCCTGTCTCTGGTAAGGTTCGGGCTTTCTTCTTGCACCGCTCGGAACGAGCCGGACTTCCCAAAAGCCCCCGCTTTTAAGCGTGGGGTTCCTTACGGTCATAGTCTTTCTTCGGTTGAAGTTTGAATGCCCAGCAACACCCGTTCTAGCTCCAAGTAAACAAATGTCAGCATGATTACTTTATCTTCATCGGTGATTGTAACACTACAGGTTGCCGATCGAGGTTCAACGCCTTCGTGCCTGACAACTACAGTATATTTTCCCTGCTTCAGGTTATCAAAATTCACATCGGCCTCAAACAGGTCAACTGTCTCCTCGGCCACCACTCGTCCTTCTTGAGTCAGTAAAGTGACAAACGCAATGCCGTCAACTGAAGTCATGGCGACGTTACTCTGATTGCGGATCATCACAAAAATATCGGACATCATTGGGTCATTGGTAATTGCTAATTGCTAATTTAGAATGAGTGCATAATCTCACAAACAAAGGAGCATAAATACAGTGAATTATTTCAAGTTTTTGCTAATTTTGACTATTAGTGCAGCGGTTCTAGGTTTGGGAAAAAGTGGGGCCCTAGCTGCTGTCTGGAATATCTCTGAGAATGAGCCTGGTTTGCAGATTCACAGCGTGCGGGTTGCTCAAAGGGAAGAGCGCAATTTAAGCAACTCAAAAGGTACATTAAAAGAAGGCAGTGCCATCTCTATCGATCCAGATGAAGTTACGGGCATACCACAAGCTGAGGCGCGACAGCGTTTCATTTTGAATAAGATATATCGGGTTCAGGAAGGCACTACCGCTGACGATTTGTTTATTGTTGATGAGAAAGCAAATAAATGGGCTGTAGAGGATGTTTCTGAGGCTACAATGGGCCCTACTACTAACAGCGTTGCCCAGATAGTGTCGGGTAACGGGAGAGTTTGGGCGCTGATCCAGAAGTTCTAAATAAAAAAAAACGCCGCTTTTAAGGGCGGCGTTCTTATTAATTAAAAATCACAGGTTAAAAATGGTATAATTACCATTTTTAAGTTTTAATTTTCAATTATTAATTTTCTAACAGTCGTAGTAGAGAGCAAACTCGTAGGGGTGAGGACGCAGCCGCATTGGGTTGACTTCGTTGTCGAGTTTGTAGGAAATCCAGGTTTGGATGAAGTCTTCGGTAAATACACCAGTTTCAGTTAAGAAACTGTGGTCTTTTTCTAAAGCTTCTAAAGCGCCTTCCAAGGAACCGGGAGTCGAAGGAATCTTGCTCAATTCTTCAGGGGAAAGGTCGTAGATATCCACGTCCAAAGGTTCGCCCGGATCGATTTGATTCTTGATGCCGTCTATGCCGGCGCACAGCATGGCTGCAAATGCTAAATAGGGGTTGGATGTGGCATCGGGACAGCGGAATTCTAACCGCTTGGCTTTGGGGTTGGTTCCCGACAACGGAATCCGCACTGATGCCGATCGATTTCCTTGAGAGTAAGCTAAGTTTACAGGCGCTTCAAAGCCCGGAACTAAACGCTTGTAGGAATTGGTCGTGGGGTTGGTGATTGCCAAAAGTGCCGGTGCGTGCTTGAGAATGCCGCCGATGTAATGCAGTCCCATTTGACTGAAACCAGCATATTGATCGCCTGCAAATAGAGGCTGGCCGTCTTTCCAAATCGACTGGTGAACGTGCATCCCGGAACCGTTGTCGTTAAACAGCGGTTTGGGCATGAAGGTGATGGTTTTGCCGTATTTTTTGCCGACGTTTTTGATGACGTATTTGTAAGTCAGCAAGTAGTCGGCTGCTTGTACTAAAGTTGCAAAGCGGAAACCGAGTTCGCATTGACCGCCGGTGGCGACTTCGTGGTGGTGCTTTTCGATGGGTACGCCGCATTTTGCCATTGTCAGCAGCATTTCCGTTCTCATGTCTTGAGAGGTATCGGTTGGTGCTACTGGGAAATAACCTTCTTTGTAACGCGGTTTATAGCCGAGGTTGCCACCTGCTTCTTCTTTGCCGGAATTCCAACGACCTTCGATCGAATCTACGTAATAGTAGCCGGAATTTTGGGTTTGGTCGAAGCGAACGTCGTCAAAAATAAAGAATTCTGCTTCCGGGCCAAAGAATGCTGTATCGCCGAGACCGGTCGAAAGCAAGTAGTCTATGGCTTTTTGGGCAATGGTGCGGGGACAGCGACTGTACGGTTCGCCCGTGCGGGGTTCTTTGATGCTGCAAATGAAGCTGATGGTCGGTTCTGCCATGAACGGGTCCATCCAAGCGGTGGTCGGATCGATGACCATCGTCATGTCTGATTCGTTGATGGCTTTCCAGCCCCTAATGCTGGAACCGTCGAAGGGTACGCCGTCTGTGAATGCGGTTTCGTCGATTTGGTCGTGGTACAGGGAAAGGTGCTGCCAGATCCCCGGCATATCGATGAATTTGAGGTCAACGATCTGGATCTTATTTTCTTGTATGTAGTTTAAGGCTTCTTGGGGTGTCTGGAACATGACTTACTCCTGATATTGGTTGTGTCTTGGCGATCGGCCGATTTCAGACTGTTTGGGCGATCGTAGGCCTTCAGTATCCACTATTTTGTATCTATGGCTACAAAATTTTGAAATAGTGGCCCAGTGCGGCCGGGCAGTTTGAGATTCTTGCCCTGTGGATTATTTTTCGGCTGAACATATAAGGCAAACGGCTGAATTTTACGACAGTTTGCCGCGGATAGACTACCCTTCGTGAAAATCCTATCTCAAATCTTAATCAAACGCCGATTTGTAGTAGTCTACAATAGGCGGTCTGTCTCAGATAGCAAAGTATTGATAAAGATTTTTGGGAGAGAAACTTATGCGCGATGCAGTGACGAGCCTGATTGAAAATTATGATGTTGCTGGTAGGTATTTAGACCGAGATGGTATCGATCGGTTGAAATCTTATTTTGCAACGGGCACGGCACGGGTACAGGCGGCGGCTGCGATTAACAGCAATGCTGCGGCAATTGTCAAGCAAGCTGGTATCCAGCTATTTGCTGAACAGCCGGAACTGATCCGCCCCGGGGGAAATGCCTACACGACTCGTCGCTACGCGGCTTGTCTGCGGGATATGGACTACTACTTGCGCTATGCTACTTACGCCCTGGTGGCTGGAAGTACCGACGTGCTGGACGAGCGCGTGCTGCAAGGTTTGCGAGAAACTTACAATTCTCTAAGCGTTCCCATTGGCCCGACGGTGATGGGGATTAGCATTATGAAGGAGATGGTTAAGGCTCAAGTGCAAGCTGCTGGCTTGTCTGTGGGGCCTTTTTTGGATCAGCCTTTTGATTACATGATTCGCGAATTGAGCGAACAAGATATTTAAGTCAATTTGCTGGTTCTTTTAGCAGCAAATTGCACTTGTTGCTTGTACTTAGCAGCAGTTGGATCGATCGCTTTTTTTGGCCTCACAGCCTCCAAGCGATCTTTTTTTATGGGTTAGACAATTATAGATTAAAAATTATAGATTAAAAATTATAGATTAAAAATTATAGATTAAAAATTTTAATAATGGGGAATGACTAATGAATTAAGGCTTTGGAGCTTCCCTATAATTGCATGGTTGTTTGAAACTCGTGCTAAAAATCGCCAACACATCCCCAGACGAGGCATTTGTTGAGGGGATTTTTGGTTTGGCCCAGATTGATTTGTGCGACGGTTGTTGCTTCTACTTCGCCATTGGGGTAAAGAATGTGGATGATGTCACCGCTGACGAAGGCGAGGGGATTTTCTTGACAATTGCCCGGATTTCTGATAGGAAAGTTAATTGTTTTCATTGTCGATCGCCCGCATGGTATTTGTAGCGCTTTTAGCTGCATATAAATCATCCGCTAGTCGGAAAAATTATTGTGTGATTCTACGGATGTTTATCGGTGATAAAACTACACACTCAGAGCGATCTCAGTCACATAATGTAAGCTGGGGGCGATCGCCCCGCGACAATCGCAAAACCAAAATAATCGCCAAAAATTAGCAGTGGGGCTTGTGCGTAAGTGCTAATCTGGTACTGTTCTTAACCCTATCCGTACAGATTAAAAACCTTGGCTAAACAGCGACTAGACACTTTATTGGTCAGCCTAGATTTGTGCAGTTCCAGACAGCAAGCTCAGGCCTTGATTCGGACTGGGAAAGTCTCCATCAACCAACAGATAGTTGACAAACCGGGCACTGAGGTCGATATTGCCGCCAAAATTCAGATTAAAGAGCGATCGCGCTATGTTTCTAGAGGCGGCGACAAATTAGCCAAAGCTTTAGAAGTTTTTGCGATTCCCGTTGCAGGCAGAATTTGTCTCGACGGCGGCATTTCCACAGGCGGTTTTACCGACTGTTTGCTGCAAGCCGGCGCGGCCCTAGTGTACGGCGTAGATGTTGGCTACGGTCAAGCAGATTGGGGCTTGCGTAACGATCCGAGGGTAATTTTGAAAGAACGCACCAATTTGCGGTACATGACTGCTACTGAGCTTTACGGCGACTCTGCGCGAGCAGATTTGGCGGTAGTAGATGTGTCGTTTATTTCCCTGGATAAGATTTTACCGGCGCTGTGGGAATTGTTGGTACCACCGCGAGAAGCGGTGTTGCTGGTAAAGCCGCAGTTTGAGGTAGGGCGCGAGAGAGTCGGGAAAAAAGGGGTAGTGCGAGACTCAGCAACTCAAGCTGATGCGATTTTTCAAGTGTGGAAGGCAGCCACAGCTTTAGGATGGCAGCAACGCGGCTTAACGTGGTCGCCTTTACTTGGCCCGGCCGGTAATATCGAGTATCTTTTATGGTTGGGGATCGATCGCGAACAAGAAATAGATCCCAGGGCGATCCTCTTCGAGGGCTGCGCTAACGAAGAGGATGTTGTGAAGGAACGGATCGCACAAGTCACCAAAGCGGCGGCGCGGGAACTTGTCGATCGATTGTAGATTGTAGATTGTAGATTGATTTCAAGATGTCAAGGTAATCTATTTTAAAAGTCAAATTAGGAACTCCAGATTGCTCTAAAATTTCAATTTTTTTGTCAATCAGACTCCTAAACTTTCACAAGAGTGAATAATTCCATGCAATCATTCAAACAAGCCGGGTCGATTTTACTCTACGTTCTAGGTGCCATCGGGTATGTGGCGATTGTAGCTACTATTGTAGGCGTTTCACTTCTCATCAAGTGGGCAGCTCTGCTACTGGCAGACAAATTATTATATACAATTCTGATTATCGGCGATTTGTTGAGAGGCATCGAAATTATCGAACTGTTAAATATATTGGTATTTGCATTTATCGGTATGGGAGTGGGTGTGGCGACAAGGCTTCTACATCCTCAATACGGTCGCAAAATTAGTGCGGCTTTGTTGATAGTTATAGTTCCCTTAGTTTTCATGATTACGCCCGCCATCAGATATAATTCTTGGCTGGAAAAAGTAGGAGAATCCGATAAATTATCGCCTCCGGAAACTGCCACATTAACTAACTCATTTTTGAACAGAAAGGTAGGACTGCCTGGTTTTATCGGTTATTACGTATATAGTGGTCAGTTTCCGGTTATTCCGACGAAACAATCTGAGATGAAAGACCTTGACAGCTTTGAAAAAAAAGTTAATTCCAGATTTGTACAGTTCACAGGTATTGCTCCGACTATTGTTTCTTGGTCAATGCGGGTTTGTTTTTGGCTGATTAGAATATTTTATTTTTCTATAGCGGTAATTGCGACGATCGCCCATTTTAGGGAAGGTGTTAGAATTGCCAGACGGTAATACGATTTTGGATTTTGGATTTTGGATTTTCGATTTTAGAATTGGGAATTACTGATGAGTATGGTGGTTGGGAGTTTACCTACAGTTGCATACTTTTTTGACCATTGTGTAAGAATACAAGCAGTAGGGTGCGTCCGATCCTAGCTCTTCGATTATTCGCAAATAACCATCTGCTGACGTACCCTACTCAACTACTAGGGCGTCGGTTCAGTATTAGGAGTTGACAAAAAAAGGAATTTATGAAATTAGCCAGTGCATGAGTTCGACTCTA
>NZ_JAUBOV010000055.1:0-50563 GCF_036700405.1 Microcoleus sp. T3_D1 | reverse complement strand
GAATTGATAGCGCCTTTGAAAATCCGACTCTGGGTTCTTCAAGAATCCCCTCGCATGCACGGCATGGGGAGTATCAAAAGGCTCAAAGCTAGAGCTAAACCTTGAAGTTATAGAGATCAGTCTGTCATGTGTGCGATCGGCATCACAGAATTTGTTACAATATTGCAATCAACTTGGTGAGGTGTTCGACCGTACATCATTAAGTCGGAGTTCAAACCCGATGTTCGCCTGTCCGCGCGTCCAGACACTTTCAAAGTTTAGGCATCTCGCTATCTAAAAAATCCCAGACTCACTACTGATATTTTAAAGTATCGAAAATTACCAGTTTTACAAAAAATACTTAAGTACCGCCCGCCCGCGCTCCGATCGATATCAAGCGCAATGTTAACCCAAAGCTTCGTCAGAGAATAAAACCCATGAATACACTTCCCGGTTACAAAATCACAGAAGTTGTTCAACCTGGTGTGAAGTCGATCATTTATCGCGCAGTCAGGGAATCCGATCGAACATCAGTCATCATTAAAACACTCAATACCGAGTACCCCACAATAGAAGAAATTACCCGGTTGAGACATGAATACAAAATTAGCTCGAATCTCCAAATCGAAGGGATTGTTAAACCCCATAGCTTAGAAAAATATAACAACAGTTTCGCTCTGATATTAGAAGATTGTGGCGGTCAATCTCTCAGACACCATCTAGCGGGTAAAAGTATTAAAGTTCCGAAGTTTTTGCCACTGGCTATTCAAGTGGCTCAAACTCTCGGAGAAGTGCATCAAAGCCAGATAATTCATAAAGATATAAAACCCTCAAATATTATCATTACCCCAGATTTTCAACAAGTAAAAATCACCGACTTTAGCATGGCAACGCGCCTATCTAGAGAGGTTCACCAAAATAGCAATGCCACCGTACTAGAAGGCACTCTAGCCTATATATCCCCAGAGCAAACCGGTCGGATGAACCGCGACCTTGATTACCGAACTGACTTTTACTCTCTAGGCATCACGTTTTATGAAATGCTTACAGGAGAGTTAGCGTTTAATTCAACCGACCCCTTAGAATTAATTCACAGCCACATTGCGGTGACGCCAGTTCCTCCCGATCAGTTAAACAAGGAAGTCCCCCTGGTAGTTTCATCCATTGTCATGAAACTATTAGCTAAAAATGCCGAAGACCGATATCAAAGTGCCTTTGGAGTAAAAGCAGACCTGGAAAATTGTCTAACCCAGCTACAAACTACTGGCAAAATAGAAAATTTCATTCCAGGGACAGTTGACAAATCAGGTCAATTTTTGATTCCCCAAAAACTCTACGGCCGCAGACAAGAAGTCGCTGATTTGATGGCATCATTCGAGCGAGTCAGCTTCGGGACAACAGAGATGGTGTTGGTAAGCGGTTACTCAGGCATCGGCAAAACTTCAGTTGTCAGTGAAATTCACAAACCAATTGTCAGGCAGCGGGGTTATTTTATTGCTGGCAAATTTGACCAGTTTAAGCGGGATATTCCTTATGCTGCAATAACTCAAGCCTTTGAATCATTAATGCAGCAGTTATTAACAAAAAGCTCAGAAGATTTGGCAATTTGGAAAGAAAAGCTTTTGTCAAGGCTGGGTAATAACGGTGGAATTATTATTGATGTTGTCCCTTCTGTCGAACTAATAATTGGTTCGCAGCCTGCCGTTCCCCAATTGGAACCGACCGAATCTCAAAATCGCTTTAATCGATTGTTCAAAGAATTCATGAATGTGTTTGCCCAAGCTGAACACCCATTAGTTCTATTTTTGGATGATTTGCAGTGGGCAGATTTAGCTTCCTTAAAATTGATTCAGGAATTAGTTACTGACCAGAATAGCCGATATTTTTTACTGATAGGAGCCTATCGAGATAACGAAGTAAATTCGACTCATCCGTTAGTTCAAACTGTCGAAAAAATTAAACAGACTGGTGCGGATGTGCATCACATTATTCTCCCATGTTTAGATTTGAGCAGCGTCACTGAGCTAGTATGGGATACTTTGGGTAATCAAACGGAAAAATTAAAGTCTCTGAGCGAGTTAATTTTTAATAAAACTGGCGGAAATCCATTTTTTATAACTCAACTTCTGTCAACTCTTTACTCAGAAAAACTGTTAGTTTTTGAGTTCACTGTTGGTGCATGGCAGTGGGACATCACACAAATTGAAGCCGCTGGTCTTGCAGATTACACTGTCGTTGAATTAGTTGCGCGGAATCTTCAACAACTGTCGGAGGAGACGCAGGAAGTATTAAAATTAGCTGCTTGTATGGGCAACCGTTTTAATTTAGAAAATTTGGCAATTGTTAGGGAAAAATCCGGCTCGGAAACCGCGGCAGATTTATGGGATGCGCTTCAGGCTGGTTTAATTCTGCCAATGAGCGATGCTTACAAAATCCCTCTGGTTGAGGAAATCGACTCCGGGTGTCCAAGGCATGGGGATGGAGTTGGGAGTCGCGCTCAATACGCAATATCTTACAGGTTTTTGCACGATCGCGTACAGCAAGCCGCCTATTCTCTCATCCCTGACTCGCAGAAAAAACAAACTCACTTAAAAATCGGTTCCCTGCTACTGCAGGGCGGGCACGGGGGCATCGCCCCTACGGCATCCGAGATAGCAGAAAATATCTTTGATATTGTCAACCAACTCAATATCGGGGGCGAATTCATCACAAATCAAGAAAAGCGAGATGAACTAGCTAACTTTAATCTTATAGCTGGCAAGAAAGCTAAGAGTTCTGCCGCCTATGCAGCAGCACTCAAATATTTTAATGCTGGTCGAGAACTTCTACCCGAACCAGCTTGGGAGAGTCACTACAATTTAATCATGGAACTTCACCGGGAATCGCTGGAATTATCCTATATAAATACTGATTTTGAGCGAGCATTGCAGCTATCGGATGTGATTATATTGCGCGCTAAAAATTTGCTAGAAAAAGTAAAAGTTTATGAACTCAAAGTAATTTATTATTTAATCCAAAATCAATTCCAAGCGTCGATAGATATAGGTCTCAAAGCTTTGAAAATGCTGGAAGTGTACATCCCGATAAATCCACAAAAAATGAATATTTCCCTGGAGCTATTTCTAACAAAACTAGCTTTAAGAAATAAGCAGATTGAGGATTTAGTGGAACTGCCGCCAATGACTGACCCTCATAAAATTGCTGCTCTACGAATTCTAACGAATATGACTCCCGCTGCTTTTGTAGTAGCCCCCGATATGTTCCCACCGATCATATTTAAAATGGTTACACTTTCTCTTAAATACGGGAATGCGCCACTGTCTAGTTGCGCCTATGCGAACTATGGTGTTATCCACTGTGGGGTGTTAGGCGATATTAATTCTGGATACCGATACGGTCAAATGGCTGAGGCACTTTTAGAACGCTTCCACACCAACTTGCACAAATCTCAAGTTTCAATGCTTTTTAATGGTTTTATCCGTCACTGGTCTGAGCAGGTCAGGGAAAGTCTTATAGGTTTGCTTGAGGGTATTCAGAGCGGACTAGAAACCGGAGATGTCAGCAATGCTTGTTCTTGTGCTGGTCTTTACAGCAATTATATATTTTTGAGCGGCGAACCTCTGGACTCCGTAGCCAGTAAGCAGAGTCAATGTATTGAAATGCTGGTGAAGTACCAGAATGAATTTATGATGAATCATACCATTATAGGGGCTCAAGTTGTCTTAAATTTGCAAGGTAAAACAGCTAATCCTTGCCTGTTAGTTGGCGAGAGATTTAATGAAGAAACTATGCTGCCCGCTTTAAGGGAGAGTAAAAATAATCTGGTAATATTTTTAGGATGTTTTTTTAAATCATGGCTAAATTATCTATTTAAAGATTATGCTAAATCTGCTGAAAATGCCATAACAGCATCAAATTACTCTGAGGCTGTGATGTCCATGATGTATGTTCCTCTGCACAATTTTTACTATTCCCTAGCCCTCTTAGCTTTGTATCCCACAGCTTCAAAAATAGAACAGAAAAAATATTTAAAAAAAGTTGCGTCGCTTCAGAAAAAAATGAAGCAGTGGGCTTTTCACTGCCCGCAAAATTATCAGCACAAATATGACTTAGTAGAAGCCGAGAAAGCGCGAGTATTGGGACAATATGAAAAAGCTGCTCTGTATTACGAGCAAGCAGTGAAAGGAGCTTCGGAGAATGAATACATCCACGAAGAAGCGCTAGCCAACGAACGGGCGGCAGAATTTTATCTGGCTCGCGGTCGAAACAAAGTGGCCCAGAGTTATCTGATAGATGCTTACTACGGCTATATTCATTGGGGAGCAACCGCCAAGGTCAAACATTTGGAGTCAGAGTATCCGATGTCTTTACCCCCTGCATCTGCGGCCAAATCTAGTAGCGATCGAACTATTACTAGCACTAATTATAGCACGAGTAGCAGTCACAGCAGTTTATTGGATTTGACAACTGTTGTTAAAGCATCTCAAGCACTAGCTAGCGAAATTGTGCTGGATAATTTGTTAGAAAAGTTAATGAAAATGGCGATCGAGAATGCGGGAGCCCAAAAAGGTTTTCTCCTGATGCCCAAAGAAGGAAAATTGTGGATTCAAGCAGCGGCCTCGGTGGAGTCATCGGATGTTGCAGTTGAACAATGCCCTAGAGTATCTCCTGCAGAGGTTTTGCCACTAACGGTGATTAATTATGTTGAAAAAACGCACTCTGATGTAGTTTTAAGTCAGGCTGCTAGGGAAGGCCTATTTACAGATGACCCCTATATTAAAAAGCAGCAAGTGAAATCTGCGCTTTGTACTCCTATTCTGAATCAAAGCAAACTCCTCGGCATCCTTTATCTGGAAAATAATTTAACTAATGAAGCGTTTTCTCCAACGAGGCTGGAGGTTTTGAAAATACTTTCTTCCCAAGCTGCCATTTCTCTAGAAAATGCGGTACTTGTTGCTAATTTGTCGCAGGCTAAGGAACAGTTGGAGGATTATTCGCGGACGCTGGAGGTGAGAGTAGAACAGCGCACGCAGGAATTAAAGACTAAAGAAGCTAAGCTGCAAGAAGCTCAAAAACTGGCGCACCTCGGCAACTGGGAATTTGATTTGGAGGGGGATAAATTAACTTGGTCTGAGGAAGTATTCCGAATTTTTGGT
The DNA here is from genome assembly GCF_036700405.1 of Microcoleus sp. T3_D1. Taxonomy (NCBI): domain Bacteria; kingdom Bacillati; phylum Cyanobacteriota; class Cyanophyceae; order Oscillatoriales; family Microcoleaceae; genus Microcoleus; species Microcoleus sp. T3_D1. Next base: position 45,428 of record NZ_JAUBOV010000055.1, on the reverse strand, counting down.
CTTGACCCTGAACTACCAGAACCGACTATTTTAGAACATAGGAAGCAAATTCATCCCGATGACCTACAGTTGTGGTTAGAGCGATTAGAGAAGATTATTCAGTTAGGAAAGCCTTGTGAGTTGGAATTGAGAATTTTGCGCCCTGATGGATCTGTCAGATATATTTATGTTAAGGCGCAAGCTATTTTTGATGGCGGTAAGGTGATTAAGTTATTTGGGACGATACAGGACATTACCGAGCGCAAGTTAGCGGAGGATGCTTTGCGACTGTCGGAGGGGCAATTGAGAGAAAAAGCGACACAATTGGAAGTTACTTTGTCCGAATTACGCTCGACGCAGACTCAACTAATTCAAACGGAAAAAATGTCTTCTTTGGGGCAGTTGGTTGCGGGGGTTGCTCACGAAATTAATAATCCGATTAATTTCATTTATGGCAATGTTCTCCATGCTAACGATTATAGCTCGGATTTGCTGGGGTTGATTGAGCTTTACCAGGACTCTTACCCGAATGCCAATCCTGAGATTGTTGCTAAAACAGAAGATATTGACCTCGCTTTTATTCAAGAAGATTTGCCCAAAATTCTAAAATCAATGCAGGTTGGGGTCGATCGCGTTCGCAATATTGTGCTGTCGCTGCGGAATTTCTCACGCCTGGATGAAGCCGAGATGAAACCAGTGGATATTCACTCCGGGATTGATTCGACTCTGCTAATTTTGCAGCACAGGTTGAAAAAGGATGCAGTCGGACATGGCATTGAGGTAGTTAAAGAGTACGGTCAGCTGCCGAAGGTAAATTGTTATGCTTCGGGGTTAAATCAGGTGTTTATGAATATTTTGAGCAATGCAATTGATGCAGTGGAGTTAGGAGTTGGGCGACCGGAGACAACTGCCAAACTAGAAAATCCTTTGTCTCCAATCTTTGAGCGAAAGATTGAGATTCGGACTGAGGTATGCGACCAAAACTGGGTGAGAATTTATATTGCTGATAATGGTCGGGGGATGACGGAGGAAGTACGATCGCGAATATTTGACCCTTTCTTTACTACAAAACCTGTGGGCCAAGGTACCGGTTTAGGGTTGAGTATCAGTTATCAGATTGTAGTAGAGAAACACGGCGGGAAGCTAATGTGCTTTTCCGCGCCCGGTGAAGGGGCTGAGTTTGTGATTGAAATTCCCGTGAAGCAGTGAACTTTTTTTAAGTTTTTATATAAGTTTTTTTAACCGCCGATAAACGCCGATGAACGCAGATACAATTCTATCTGCGTTCATCTGTGTTTATCGGCTGATATCTGCGGTTAAAAATTCTCAATCTTAATATTAAACATCGCGTTCTGTCCGCACCCATTTAGTTTGCCGCTTCAGGATAAAACCCAGATACAAAGGGATTTTCCAGAGGATGTAAAAAGGTACAGATAAAAGAGTAGATCCAGAAATATTCGCACGCCCGAATTTTGCCCAAGCGCCGACAATTGAAACTAAAATCAGCAATCCTTGTACTGCTAACAAGACGGCGGGAATTGGGGATGTTCCCAAAATTGCTGCTAGTAAAGAGGTGGCAAAAGCAGCTAGCCAGATAGCGACTAAAAGCGATAGGGGAGGGACGGATAAGTCGAGGGCGATCGCCAATAAGTCAAAACGTTTTTGCTCGACTGAAGCTGCTGTCAGCCGGGGAGTTTGAGTTAACAATGTCTGTATGTGACCGTGTTCCCATCTGGTTCTTTGACTTGTGGCTGCTTGCTGCTGCTGTGGCAAACACCCGGTGACGTTTGCTTCGGGGCAGAATACTGTTGGATGTCCGGCGATCGCCAAATCCAAACTCATCTGCATATCTTCAACAATATTGCCGCTAGCTAGGGAAACCGATCGAATTATCGACCAGGGAAAAGCCATGCCTGTTCCTGTTAGTAAAGATGGGAATCCTAACTGTTTTAATCCGCTGGGACGGACTAAGTTTTTCACGAGAAAGGCTAAAGCAGAAATGGAATCTTTGGGGGTAGGATTTGGTGGCTGTTCCATGAGATAAGTTGCTTGCACTGGTCTTTGTTCAGCAACTGCAACCGTGGCTAATTTTTCTATAGAATCTGGCTGACAGATGCAGTCTGCGTCAACCATGATTACTACTTCTGGGGGGTCTGATTCGATCGACTGCAAGCCGAAATCCAGTGCGTATCCTTTGCCCTTGCGTTGTGTGTCTTGGCGATCGATCGCACTTGCACCGCAGTTACGAGCGATTTCTGCCGTGGCGTCCGTGCAGTTGTCAGCAATCACTAACAGGCGGTCTTGAGGTGTTAGCTGTGGCAATATAGTGGAGATGGTGGCCGCAATTCCTGCTGCTTCGTTGTAAGCGGGAATTAAAACTGCTACTTTGGGGCGGGGCGCTTTAGTTTCCGCTGTCTCGCCCTGGCCGGACAAGAAAGCTGCACTGCATTCTAGAAATAGAACTGCAACGGGAATTAGAAGGAGCAGGGCGATCGCCCATAGCACAACATCAATCAATAGGAACATTAGCTGATTAATTTCCACAATTCTCGTACCTTAATTTAATTTAATTTCTTGCGGTCATTGAGTTTATTTAATCTTATTGCACCTTTGTTAACTCACTGCGCCACGCTATCTAAAGTATCATCATATCATGCCCGCAAAAAATCACCCTTCTCACATTTGTTGTGAGAACTTAAGTCCTCCTAAAACTACTAGGACTAGCATCCTCACTCAAAATTAATTTGATGGTGGTTGTGCGGCCCCTAATAATATCATATCATGTCGATTATGACAAGGTTAAGTCAATCCATTTACTTAAATTTAAAACAAGCCCAGACTGGAGAAACCCGGTTTCTAAAAGACACCAGGTTTCTGGGTGTTCTATTTTTAATCAACTAAACACTTAATCGATGTTTAACATCAAATCCGGTTGCATCCGAATCATAGACCTCTTGCAAAAATCCTTTTCATCAATTGATGGGACGGGCTCTGGGGCCCATCTCACAAGAAAAAATAACTCTTGTGGGATGGGCCCCAGAGCCCGTCCTAATTATTTTTGCAAGAGGTCTAATAAAATCGAGTCAACAGTTAACACTCAACCATTCAGTTTTTCGACACCGAGTCAACTGTCAACTGTCAACTGTCAACTGTCAACTGTCAACTGTCAACGGTCCACTGTCAACAATCATTTCGCTCGTGCAACCGGAATTGATATAACTCATTCATCCCCTGTGGGTGGGCAGTCACGAAATAATCTCCCAACTCAAAACTATGTTCAAGCTACGCTGCATCGGGGATAGCCACAGGTTCAGATTTTTTGCTGGTGAACTGTGCGGGGGGTGCAAATTCTCTGAGATATCTCGAAACCGATCGCAAATATCCCACTTCTGCTTGAATCAAATCCAGCGTAGAAAGACTCTCAACTAAGTCATCAAACTCATCTGCCGTAACTCCAGCACTGTGCAAGACTTCTTGGTTAAGCCGCCCGCAGATTCCTTGCAGGAGGAGTTCGATAATCTCGCTATAGTCAGCGATTTCCGTTCCGTAACCTTGCAATTTCTTCGGATTGATTCCCCACTGCAAAATTTTCAACAAGTCTTCAGGGGCACTCCACGCAAAAGAGGAAGCAATCACTTCTTTTTCCGCTGCGACAAGAGCGTGCTTGATTTGCACTTCGGGGAAATCTGGATCGATGATTAGGCTTTCGAGCTTCGACACTTGTTTATCTAAGACGCGCAAAGAAAAAGGAGCTAATTCTACAGTCACCATGTCGCCAGTATCGTTCACACTTCTAAAAGGATCTTCCAACACATTAATTAGGAGGTGAATGTCGGTAGGCTTTTTCCAGTCAAACTGTCCAAGGAAAAACGGTTCTTCGTATCCCGGCAAAAGTCCTTGAAAATAAATCGGCAGATTTTTGCCTGATTCAAGAATTTTATAAAGAGCTACTTCCAAGGTTTCTGTCGGCCAACCGAGATTACTTACGGCAACAATTTTCAGTTTGCCGGGAACGGACACAACCAGAGAATTCAGCAATAAATGTACGGCTTCAAAAAGATTTTGAGCAGTTACGTAGCGGTGGGGAGCGTGAACGTTGACAGTTTTACCTTGCTCTACTTTTTTGGACATTTGCTCGCAGAACAAGCTATTTTCCAACATATGAGTAAAGCGAACCATCCCGTAAGTCACATCTCCTTCTTGAGCTGCTTTGGCAAATTGCCATTCGGCAAACTTCTTCGAGGCGGCGTAAACTTCGGTTGTAAAATATCGAGATGTTTTGCCTGTGGAAGAGAAGATGCAGTGTTCTACGCCGTATTCTTCGCACAGTTGGATGACGTGTTTACATCCTAACAGGCTGGTTGTAACTGTTTCTCGGATTTTGATTTCAGCTAGTCCGGGTTGGCGTTGGGCTGCTAGGTGAAAAACAATTGCTGGTTTTTCTACCTCAAATATGTGTTTGAGCGCCTCCAAGTTGCGAATGTCGGCGGCATAGAAAGTTACAGCACCTTCTCTGTTAAAAACCGGGAGATTTTCTTCGGGGTTTTGACATCGGGCGTTGTCTGCGGAAATGATTTTAGTTGCGCCTAATTCGAGGAGTTTTGCGATTAAGAAACGACCGACACATCCTTCTCCACCGGTGATGAGGATGGTTTTTCCTTTGATTTGGCTGCTGCAGGCGGATGCGTATAGGTGAATAGTGCGACCGCGCACGTCGCTAAAAGGTTCGCTTTCCAATTGTCCGTCGGCTTGATAGGCGGCGATTAGGTGTGCGGTGAGAGTTTGTAAGGCTGCGAGGATTTCAGGATCTTGCGGTTCCGGGGAACCGGGCGGAACTAGCTGCTGGATGCGCTCAATTATTTCCGCTTTGCTGGCACCTTCAAACACTTCTCTTTGGTTAAATGCACTCTTCACTTTTTTTGCTCCTTTAAATTCTAGAAATACGGTGGCTGATAAGCGCGTTGTTAAACTAATTTCCGAGGGACAGAATCTTTAAAAGTCTGCTTGGTTTTAGGATTTTTTCGACTGAAAGCTACTTAATTGGAAAAACACGCGAGCGGCTCTGCTTGTAGTTTTATTAAGCGCTTTTTTAACCTGCTTACTTCTGCGATCGGCAAATATCGGCAAAGTCGGAATGTTCTCTGTCCAAAATTGGTCACTACAACTATATACTTAAATTGCTGAGTGTTGGCAATACTCGGAACATATCTTTACTATTTCTTTGCAATTACCTGCTAGTTTTCACGCAATTTTAAAGTTTATGTAAAGTAAGGTCTACGTTTAAAAAACTTAACAATAAACTCGACACTGATTATAGGATTTTACTCTTTAATTAAAATGTATTTATTGTTACTAAATAAAGTAAAAATTTAAGTAAAAATACGCACCAAAGCCTTAACCAAATATTTCCGTGTGCGGAAAATCTTGTTACTTGATGAGTGGGGTAGTCCTGCAGTGCCTACCCCTGTATGTGTGCTGCTACCGGGCGCGAACGCTGCGTTCTTTTTTGCTGCCTTCAAAGCCGCGAGCGTCCCCAACATCGTAGCCTCCTGTCCGCAAGCGGCGGTCTAAATCGCTGGCTTCAGGAGAAGTTTTTGCTGCTTCTTCGATCGTGACTCTGCCCTCAAGCACGAGTTTGTAAAGACCCTGGTTGATAATCTGCATTCCTTCGTAAGTATCATGCTCCATTAATCGGAAAGCTTCATCATCAGCACCTTTCATCAAGTAATCGTGCATGGCAGGTGTATTCACCAAAATATCGTGAACTGCTACTCGACGGTTGTCAACTGTTGGCAGCAAAAGTTGGGCAATTACCGCTACTAAAGAATCGCAAATTTGAATCCGCATCGCCTGTTGTTCCTCGGGCGGGTAGAGGTTCAACAACCGGTTAATAGCGTTAATGGCGCTGCGAGTGTGGAGAGTTCCCAATACTAAGTGACCAGTTTGAGCGGCTTGCAACGCTGTATTGATGGTAACGCGATCGCGCATTTCCCCGATCAGAATTACATCTGGATCTTCCCGCAAAACAGCCCGCAAAGCCTGCTGAAACTCGTGGGTATGCAAGCCGACTTCCCGCTGGCTGACCAAGCATTTTTTAGAAGGGTGAATGAATTCGATCGGGTCTTCAATTGTAACTACGTGCTTTTGCTCCATCTGGTTGAGGTGGTCGATCATCGCAGCTACGGTTGTCGATTTCCCCGAACCGGTAGGCCCTGTAACCAATATTAATCCCTGCGATCGCAAAATGATATTTTTGAAAACTTCTGGCAACCTCAAGGAATCGATAGTAGGTATTTCCAAACTAATCAACCGCAATACCATCGCACCGCCGCTGAGGGAATCAAAACAGTTTAGCCGACACCGCACGAAGCCAGGGTAAAAAATTGCTGAATCTAATTCCTTGGTAGTTGCAAACTGTTTTCGCTGTTCGGGGGTGAGAATTTCGGCTAGGTACTGTTCAAAAATTTCTGGCGTTACTTTGGGGTGGTTAGTTGCTACTTGCATCACGCCCCGAATCCGAAATCGAGGTACTTGGCCGACTCGGATGTGAATGTCGGAAGCGCTCGCTGCATGGGCATCTCTGACCATTTGTTCGATCGTACTGAGGGGTGTCTCAACAGACCGCTGCTGGGCTGCGGGGGGCGCACTCGGCGCGGGAGCAGGAGGCGGCGCGGGAGTTGCAGCCAAGGGCGGGGGCGGGGGCGGTGTTCGGCGGGCTTGAGCCTCTGGTCGAAGGGGAGTAGGATTGTTTAATGGGTTCATTTTTTTGTCTCCAGTCAATCGATTTTAGATTTTAGATTTTAGATTTTAGATTTACTCGACAGATTAATCTGCGAGCAGGAACTAGAGTCTAAAATTTGGGGATCGACCCTGACTGAGTGTCGGGGGCTTGTATCCGTTTTTTGGGAGGGGTCAATGTAGATTTATTGCGAAAAAATGCCCGATTTCTAATTTTATCGCTCGCAGCTAATTCGGTGTTAAATGCTGAGAATATTTTACAATTAGGCTTGATGGGGCGATCGAGTAATTAACAATTTAAACTCCTATGAACATCGGTCACAAAATCGCCGACTGGCTCGAAAATCGTGCTGTTACCCCTGCCTACGCGGGTTGGCTACTGTCGGGGATGACGGTTTTCTTTTTTGGGTCGGCGACTAATACAATGTCTGGGTGGCTGTACGTGCTCAGCGGTGGGGGTTTGGCGCTGTTGGGAGTAGCGGCGGTTTTGCCGGGAAAATCGCTCCGTTCGCTGGAAGTCCGTCGCCGCCCGATCGAACCGGTGAGTGCGGGCGATCAAATCACCGTAGAACTAGAAATCGAAAATCGCGCCCGCCAACCTAAGACTCTGTTGCAAGTGATAGACATCTTGCCGTTTGTATTGGGAGAACCGGTTGTCCGCCCGATCGAAGTCATAGAGCCTAACAGTATATACAGGCATACATACTATCTGGAAGTCCGGCAGCGCGGCGTCTATCGCTGGCAAGAGATACACTTGAGGACGGCGGCACCTTTAGGGTTGTTTTGGTGCCGACGCAGCCGCCCAGTCAAAGCCGTGGCGGTTGTGTATCCACAAGTTTTGCCGTTGAGCACTTGTCCTTTGATCGATCGCATCGGTCAAGAAGACAGCCCGCAATTTTACAATCGCAGTCGATCGCAAACTGCTACCGAAGGCCTCACCCGCAACCTGAGACCTTACCGCCACGGAGACCCCACCCGCCTGATTCACTGGCGCACCAGCGCCCGCTACGGAGAACTGCGGGTGAGAGAGTTAGAAGTTGCAGCCGGCGGTCAAGAAATTATTATTGCTCTCGACAGCGCTGCGGCGTGGCAGCCAGAAGAATTTGAACGAGCCGTGACAGTAGCTGCGTCTCTTTACTTCTATGCTAGCAAGCGCCTGTTAAACGTCAAACTTTGGACTGCCGGGACTGGACTCGTATCGGGGAACCGGGTAGTTTTGGAAACTTTAGCGGCGGTTAATGCTGGGGAAGATGCGATCGAGAATCGGTCGAAACTGCCGATAATTTGGCTGACTCAAAACTCTGCAAGTTTAAGCACTCTTTCCCTAGGCAGCCGCTGGGTACTCTGGCCGTTGGCAACTGCTGAAACCGGCGAAAAAATGTTAGTCAAACACGATTTACCGGGTTTGAAAATTCGCTCTGACCGACCGTTAGAACTTCAGTTACAAGATACTCTGGAAAGAGCGATTAATTATTAAGTAAGATAGACCACGAAAAAACCTGTGAAAGAGCGATTAGTTATGAAGATAGACTTGATTAATCTAAAACCTCAAGAACCATGATACACTACAGGAGTGTAATTCATCAACTTAAGGATCTTACAGGGTCTGGCAATTGCTTGGCAAGTTAAGAGCAGCTTAGATTACTGTGACTCCGGTCATAAACATCATATCTCATTCACCAAACAGGAGAAAAAATGACTTTCTGGGATAAATTAAAGCAGAACGTATCACAAATCAATGTTTCTCTGCAAACCAATATTTCCAAGTTTAAAAACAATGATTTTGCTAATGCCTCAATGGCAATATGTGCATTGATTGCTGCTGCTGATGGCACTATCAATACCGAGGAAAGACAAAAAACGGCTGCTCTAATAATTTCCAATGAAACACTCCAAATTTTTCCGGCGTCGGAGTTGAAGCAAAAATTTGATTTTTATTGTGAGAAACTATCACAAGACTTCGATTTTGGTAAAATTGAGGCTATCCAAGCGATAGGGAAACTTAATAAAAAACTAGACCAAGGTCGTGCCGTCATCCAAATTGGCATTATTATCGGTGGTGCGGATGGTAATTTTGACAAAGATGAAAAGAAGGTTGTCAAAGAAGCTTGCCATGCTGTAGGCATTAATCCAGGGGAATTCGATCTCTAAATTCAGCTATTTTATGGTTGGTTCTAGCCAATCAATTATTCAAGGCTTTATATCTGCGAATAGCATTGTTCATTGAGTTTATTTGCTCTGCATGAAATGAGGGAGGCATTAAGCTATGAACAGTATGAACGAGTCCATTGTGCATGACATCGGTCGGAAGTGCAGAATGATCGAGTCCGAGTGTATGTCCTATTTTCTAACCGACGAAAGCGGTTGCTATACTTTAATTTAAATGCCGATCGGCTCGAATCGAACTCTTTGCCTGACAATAAAATCTCAATCCCTATCACTCTCTTGTTTCGGGGAGAATTTCGACTACATACTCCGGTACATATTCTGGTCGATTCTCTGGCCGATTCGGGGGCAAATTCTTGGGCAAATTCTCCGGTGGATGTTCGAGTCTGACTCGCCGGATCGGGAGATTTGCAATTAGTGCTGTGGCCCGCTGGTCGCTCTCCAGCGAGAACTCAGACCCGGTGGTATCGATTTCCACGTAGCGAGACACCACCTCTAGAATTTCTCGGCGCATCGACTCAACCATTTCTGGGCTGAGTTCTGAGCGGTCGTGGGCTAGAACCAGTTTGAGGCGCCGTTTTACCTCGTCGCGGCTGTTGTCAGGGATGCGCGGGAAAAGTCGTTCGAGAAGTGTGTGTATCATGGGTCGGGCTGGTTTGTCAAGGGTTAGGCATAGAAAACGTCATACCATTTTCGATTTTCGAGTTTCGATTTTCGATGGGGGAATAAGTGATTCCCGTCAGGTTGGGAGCTGGGCTACAGTTTCATTCTTTTTGGGAACTGGTGTGAGTGGGGGAAATTTTGGGGTAGTTTTTGTGATGCGGTCGCTGCTGTTAAAGATCGATCGCCAATAACCACATCACATAATTTTAGTATTTAAGAACTTGCGGAGGCGAGTAAAGAAGTTTTCCCGACGGGGATTGAGATCTAGAAAATCAACTTTTTCGCCTTCTAAGCGGCGGGCAATATTGTCGAAGGCAGTTCCAGCTAAAGAGGCCGTTTCCGACAATACTAATGGTTCGCCTCGGTTGGTGGAAACGATGACGCGCTCGTCGTCGGGAACCACGCCTAACAGCGGAATCGCGAGGATTTCCCGCACGTCTTGCACCGACATCATATCATTTGCCAGCACCATTGCGGGTCTGATCCGGTTGACGATCAGGTTGATTTTCTTGACGTTGTTGGCTTCCAGCAGCCCGATGACTCGATCGGCATCGCGGACAGCAGCGATTTCGGGAGTTGTGACAATTATCCCTTCTTGAGCCGGCGCGATCGCATTTTGAAAACCTTGTTCAATTCCAGCAGGAGAGTCGATCAAAATATAGTCGTATTTTGCTCCCAACATCCCCACAAGCTGCTTCATTTGCTCAGCGCTGATGGCATCTTTCATCCGAGTTTGGGCAGCCGGCAACAGCACCAAGCGCGGCTGCCGCTTATCTTTCACCAAAGCTTGCTCTAATCGGCACTCTCCAGCAAGAACTTCTAATGCCGTGTAAACAATCCGATTTTCTAAGCCCAGCAGCAAGTCTAAATTTCTGAGACCGAAATCGGCATCAATTACGGCAACATTGCGCCCCCGCTTAGCTAAAGCCATGCCGAGATTGGCTGTGGAGGTGGTTTTTCCTACCCCGCCTTTCCCTGATGTAACAACAATAATGCGAGCCATAAGCGATTTTTAGATTAGTTATTGGTAATTGGTAATTGGTAATTGGTAATTGGTAATTGCTAATTGCTAATTGCTAATTGCTAATTGGTAACAACTAACAAATGCCAACTAACAACTGTCAACTGTCAACTGCCAACTGTCAACTGTCAACTGTCAACTGTCAACTAACCATTACCCCCGACTAACTGCGATTTGTCAAAATCAGAGGCTCTACCGATCCGAATCCCTTGGGGCGTCACATAGGCGACTTCCGGGAAAAACTGAGCGGGTGAGGTTTCTGGGCCTCTGGCAACATACTTAGCAATCCTAATCACCATCGGTTCCATCTGCAAGGTCATAATCACGCTTTTGGTGTTGCCACCGGCACCGGCGTGCACGACTCCCCGCAAACGGCCCCAAACTAGGATATCGCCTCCAGCGATAACTGATCCGCCGGGATTTACGTCTCCCAAAAGTACGACGGTGCCCGGATGGCGAATTTCTACGCCCGATCGCACTGTCATCTGCAAATATAAAGGTTCCGCCAGGGATTGCGGTTTTTCAGCGGCGGCTTTATTCAGGGAAGAAACCGGAGGCTGCTGTTCTACACAATAGCCTGCTGTAGCTGCGGCAACGGCGGTTTGGCGGCGACTGGTGTGGACTCGTTTGAGTTGCAGTTCCACTTCGGAGAGGGCATCGGCGATTTCTTGTAGTTGGCGGATATCTAAAAGTCGATCGTTCCCCATCAATTGTACTTCTGCGTTTGGCTGCCAAAAGCGTTCTCCCGCATTCAGCCTGACTTTTAGCTGCTGCCAAAGTTCAGTCCAAGTCGAGGCGGAAGCTGTTGCGGGTTCACTATTGGTTTCTGGGGGGAGTAGCAACAGTAGCTGTCCATCTTCGGTTTTGAGTCGGACTTGCAACTCCAAGCTGACTTCGGGTGTGGATTGAGTGGCAGGGGCGGAAGTGGCTCCGGCGGTGGCATCGGGTGTCATGGACAGGTCTGAGTTCAGGTAGGGACAGGTTAACATCAATATTAGCCTGAGTGGTCATTAGTCATTAGTCATTAGTCATTAGTCATTAGTCATTAGCAGGGCACTCCGCGCGCACTTTAGACAATTATAGGACTTACGCCTGGGGGTCTAGAAACCGGGTTTTTTTTACAAAAATACTTCGTTGCAACCCGCAGATTCGGTAAAAAACCCGGTTTCTTCGATCGGTGTATAAATCTTGAATTACTGATTACCAATTCCCCATTCGCCATAACCAATTCCCCATTCGCCATTACTATATGCAGCAAATAGAACGTTATCGCGGTAGTCTTCTGGGTTTGGCAGTTGGTGATGCTTTGGGTACAACTTTAGAGTTCTGTCGCCCCGGAACGTTTGCGCCTATTAACGATATGGTTGGCGGCGGCCCGTTTCGACTAGAACCGGGCGAGTGGACGGACGATACTTCGATGGCGCTTTGTTTGGCCCAAAGTTTGATTGAGAAGCAAGGTTTCGATCCTGTCCATCAGTTAGAAACTTATGTGCGGTGGTGGCGAGACGGACATTTGAGCAGTACGGGTGAATGTTTTGATATTGGCAATACGGTGCAACAAGCACTTTGGAAGTTTGAAGATACAAGAAAACCTTATTGCGGTTTTACCGATGCTCAGACTGCTGGAAATGGTTCGATTATGCGTTTGGCTCCGGTGCCTTTGTTTTATGCGAAAAATCCTTTGGAAGTCATAGATAAATCTGGAGAAAGTTCGAGAACTACTCACGCTGCTGCTACTTGTGTGGATGCTTGCCGCTATTTTGGTAATTTAATTGCGGGGGCTGTGAATGGGGTTGCTAAAGATGTGTTGCTTTCGGAAAGATATTGTCCGATTGGTGGCTATTGGGCAGCAAATCCGCTGGTGGCGGAGATTGATGAGATTGCGGCGGGTTCTTTTAAATTGCGACAACCTCCTGAAATTAAAGGTACGGGTTATGTTGTCAAGTCTTTGGAGGCGGCACTTTGGGCTTTTTACAACAGTTCTTCTTTTGCGGAAGGCTGTTTGTTGGCTGTGAATTTGGGCGACGACGCGGATACAACTGGTGCGGTTTACGGACAGTTGGCTGGGGCTTTTTACGGAGAGGGGGGAATACCGGAAAAATGGCGGTCGCAATTAGTCGATCGTACTTTAATTGCATCTTTTGGCGATCGGCTTTTGACTTTATCTAGATCGCTGTGAATACTTATATCAGTTTTCAACCTTCTTGGTTTTTACAAGAACTAGCAATTTTAGTTAATATAGATAAATTTACCCCACCATCTACCAGAATAGGCGCAACCACAGGCAGATTGCGCCAACAAAACGCTATATTTTGTTGTTCGTAAGTCCTGAATCGAAAATCTAAAATCTAAAATCTAAAATCTAAAATCAATTGACGTGTGTAGCAATTCGTGATATGTGTCTTCGCGTTTATCTAGGGTGTGTCATCAATTAAAAGAGTTGACAAAAGCTGACGAATGTGCGTATGGTTCGGAGCGATCGCTCAAGCTTCAGGAAAACCCGATGACACGGCGCTACTGGCAGCATCCGTCATTGGGCTGGCTTAACCCTCTGAGCGCTACTCAATACACGTTAATTCTGTTTTGTCAACCAACCTAATTAATGACACGCCCTAGATATAAAAAATATTTATGAATAAATCTTAAGTTTTAATTAACTTTCGTATTATAATTTTGGTAACTTCCAACTAAGTATTTATTCTCAATATGATAGCGGATCAATTTCCTTGGCTGACCGCAATTGTCATCCTACCCCTCGTAGCTTCCCTCGCCATCCCTTTTCTGCCCGATACAGACGGCAAAACCGTGCGCTGGTATGCCCTAGGCGTAGGCATTGCAGATTTTGTATTAATGTGCTGGGTGTTTTGGACTCATTACGATCCAAGCATCTCTACTTTCCAAATCGTCGAACAATATCCCTGGATACCTTCTTTAGGCCTCAACTGGTCTGTTTCCGTTGACGGGCTGTCTGTGCCGTTGGTACTGTTGGCGGGATTGGTGACGACGCTATCAATCTTTGCAGCCTGGGAAGTCGATCGCAAGCCGCGACTCTTCTACTTCCTGATGCTGGTGATGTACTCCGCACAAATAGGAGTGTTCGTCGCCCAAGACATCATGCTGCTGTTCATTGTCTGGGAACTAGAACTAATTCCGGTGTACCTCCTAATCTCGATTTGGGGCGGACAAAACCGCCGCTACGCAGCTACCAAATTCTTGATTTACACCGCAGGCGCTTCCATCTTTATTTTGATAGCAGCCTTAGCAATGGCATTCTACGGCGGAGGCACCCCCACCTTCGACATGGTAGAACTTGGCTTGAAGGACTACCCACTGGGTTTAGAATTACTGCTTTATGCGGGATTGTTGATTGCCTTCGGCGTCAAACTGGCGATTTTCCCCTTCCACACTTGGCTACCTGATGCCCACGGCGAAGCATCTTCTCCCGTATCGATGATTCTGGCCGGCGTATTGCTGAAAATGGGCGGATACGGACTGATTCGCCTGAATTTGGAACTTCTTCCCCAAGCACACGTTTACTTTGCACCCATTATGGCGGTGCTCGGCGTAGTCAATATTATCTACGGCGCGCTGAATTCCTTCGGCCAATCGAACATGAAGCGCCGCTTAGCGAATTCGTCGATTTCTCACATGGGATTCGTGTTGTTGGGTATTGCTTCCTTCACGGATTTGGGAATCAACGGGGCGCTGTTGCAAATGATTTCCCACGGTTTAATCGCCTCAGTATTGTTTTTCCTGGCTGGCGTTACCTACGATCGCACCCATACAATGATCATGGACGAGATGGGCGAGATTGGGAAAGTCATGCCGAAAGTGTTTGCCTTGTTTACCGCAGGCGCGATGGCATCCTTGGCACTCCCCGGAATGAGCGGTTTTGCTAGCGAACTCTCAGTGTTTGTGGGCGTCGCAACTAGCGATATGTACAGCGGTTCTTTCCGCGCGGTGACAGTGTTCCTGGCGGCAGTAGGACTGATTTTGACGCCGATTTATTTGCTCTCGATGCTGCGACAGTTATTTTACAACTGTGGGAGACTAGCGGCTTGCGACCTAGAGGATCTAAATTTGCAGAATCAGAGAAACAATCTGGATGAAGCGGTTTGTTTTGGTAATAGTTGCGTTTTGCCGGGTGATGCACCGTTTATTGATGCTAAACCTCGGGAAGTGGCGATCGCATTTTGCTTTTTGATACCGATTGTCGGCATTGGTTTTTATCCCAACATGGCCATGCAAGTCTACGATGCCAAGACTGTCGCCGTCAACGCCGAAGTCCGCCAATCTTACATCCAAATTGCTCAACAAAATCCTCGGATTTATGCGAATCAACTTTTGGTTCCCAAAATTGCCCAAGCTCAAAAATCGCCTGCTTTGGACAAAATTACAGGGTCTGAATCTGCATCGGTTTTTGGCATTGTCAAATAATTTTACCGAATTCTGTTTTTGTTGAAAATTGGGCGATCGCTTTTGTCAAAGGGCGATCGCTTTTTTGTTAGCCCTGAATTTCTGAAATAATCTGCGCCAGATTCTCCCTAGCATATCCCACCTCAAGAAGGGATTTATCCTCCAGATCGGAGGCAACTTTATTCAAGATATTTAGCGGTTCTTCAGAGCCTATTGTTTTCGCAAACAAAACTTGCAGCCGATTTTTTACTAATTCTAAAATAGAGCTAATTGGCTCGCCTTTATTCCCTTTCCTTTTAGCAATGTTGATGCTCAATTTGTGAGTTTTCAACAGCCGTATTCTTTCTATTCCTTGCGTCTTAACCGTCTCCAAAACCTCCGATCGAATCTGATCGACTAATCGGTCGGCCACATATTGCACGATCAAAGGCTGAAGCATAAAAACAGTTTCCCCGCCCTCACTGATTTTGTCAATCAGCGAGCGACGACCCAGAGAATCGAGATTTTTCAGCAAATCTGAAAGCGAGGAATTGACCAACATCTGCTCTCGCAAAGTCGCCAGGGAAATCGGGCTTTGAGCAATAGCAATCCAGTAGGCAATCTCTTGTTCAGAACTCGACATTCGATCGAACTGCTGCGCGAGCAAATTGCTGATATGTTCTTCAATAAATAAAGCCGTAGCTTCCAAAAGCTTTAAAACATTCCCCTCAAAAAACTCGTTAATTGTTGTCGCTACAATCTTTAATGCTAACAGATTGCCTCCGTACCGGGATAACAAGATTTCCAACTCTCGATCTTGAGGCGACAAACCTTTTTCTTGGAAAATTTCCCGCGCTATTTCCTCGGAAATAGCAGGTTTTAAAGACCGCACTTTTTCTCCCGCCTGCAAAGCCAGTTCCGTAGGCTCTTCCGAACTAACTAGCAGTAAACAGCTATTGTGATTGACCTCACACAGCCGCACGATTAAATCTCGATATCCTTCGCAGCCTTCGCGGTAGTGTCCCGCTAATTCTTCGGGTCTGAGAACCGCTTCAAAATCATCTAAAATTACCAGACAGCGGTGTTTCCGCAGATACTCGACCAAGCGCGAAATTTGGGTGTTGAGGTCGAGCGGCACATCGGGTTTTTGTTGGTTATAAAAAAGTTGAATTAAGCTCCCTAGGAAGTCGGACGGTGCGGGTGTCGATCGCAGTGATCGCCAAATCACAAAATCAAACTCATTCTGTATTTGTTTTGCTAACTGCACCGACAGAGTTGTTTTGCCGCTACCAGCCAAACCCAGCAGCGCTACCAGGCGACAATTATCTGATACAATCCACTGCTTTAAAGTAGTTAATTCTTCAGTCCGTCCGTAAAAAACCGAAACATCCGGTGCTTGGCCCCAATCTTCCTGTCGGTGTCCAATCGCCATCTTCAATAGGGAGCCTTTACCTCGACTAAAATCGCTCGTTCCGTGATCGATGTGGTATGAAAACAGCAACTGATGCCTCAATTCCGAAAGCTTTCCAGGGCCGTTCCCCCGGATCTGAAACTTTTTGTAAACTTCGCCGAGTCTTTTGCGAACGGCGATATCGCTAATGCCAAGCTTGGTTGCGATCGTCCCTGTAGATTGACCGTCGAGAGCCATAAACACAGTTTCTAACTCGGCATCTGTGACACCGCGCTGTTTGGCGATCGTTTGCACAAAGTTTTGAGGAATCGGAGTAGTCAAGGTAGGAATCTCGTCTATACTAAAAATCTATCTTCTATTATATTGTGTGAGTTCTCGCAGGCGAGCAATTGAATCGAATCTACCAACGTTCAGCTTGCTTTTTGTTGTTTGGGCAGTTTTAGATATTTATACCCAATTATCGATTGTGATACCAGTTTAAAAAATTGCTACTCTCGGCCCGTGATCCAAACCAATACACAATCAGTCATTCCCAATTCTTTAATCCTTTAATCTAAAATGGTATGAGAAACTTCATTGAGTTTATAAGCAATTATAAACAATAATGGTATTATGTTGTAAGTGTTGAATAAGGAATACGCACAGCCTGAAAAACGGAAATCTCAAATGCAGTTAACAGAGAGGCACATCATTAAATCCACGGAACATCGTTTCGCCCAAATTGACGAACTAGCTTTCAAGTCCAAAAACCTCTACAATGCCGCCAATTACGTTATTCGTCAGAGTTTTATTTATGGGTGGGGCTATGTTAATTACAACGAAACGAACCGCTTGATGAAGTCTCATGAAGCCTACAAGGCTTTGCCTGCAAAAGTAAGTCAGCAAATCTTAATGGTTTTAGACAAGAACTGGAAATCGTTTTTTGCGGCTGTTAAAGCTTATAAAGTCGATCATTCCAAATTCACAGGTCGCCCAAAACTACCAAAGTACAAAGATAAGGTCAAAGGGCGCAACCTTCTCATCTACACGATTCAAGCAATTAGCAGCAAACAGTTGAAGAAAGGAATCATTAAACTTTCGGGTACAGAACTTTTAATTAAAACCCAAGTCAATCCCGACCAGGTTTGCCAAATTAGGCTGGTTCCGAAATGTGATTCCTATGTAATTGAGGTAATTTATGATGAACCGGACTCCACCCTTGGCAACGCTAATTTTGTAGCTAGTATGGATTTAGGACTGGATAATTTAGTGGCGTTAACTTCAAATCAACCGGGATTTCTCCCTTTGTTGATTAACGGGCGACCATTGAAATCTATCAACCAGTTCTACAACAAGCGAAAATCACGATTACAATCCCAGTTAAAAGGGAACCGCAAAATATCACCCCGAATTCAGCGCTTAACTCGCTGTCGCAATCAGAAAGTAGACAATTACTTACATCATGCTAGCCGTCTAATTATTAACCTTTTGCTCACCAAGCAGATTGGGACGCTAGTAATTGGCAAGAACGCGCAGTGGAAAACAGAAATTGATTTAGGGAAGCAAACCAACCAAAAATTTGTTAGTATTCCTCACTCTCGATTAATTGAGATGTTGGAATACAAAGCTCGGTTGGTAGGAATCGATGTAATTGTACAGGAAGAATCTTACACATCTCGCGCAAATTTTTTGGGTTTAGATTCAATCCCTGTCTACGGGAAAACAGAAAAAGAGCCTGTGTTTACTGGTAAACGAATCAAGCGAGGTTTGTACAAAACATCGACTGGTCAGTTAATTAATTCTGATATCAACGCTTCGTACAACATCCTCAGAAAAGCAATCCCAAATGCGTTCAGCTTTCTTGATAGGGAGCTGCGTAGTTGGGCCAATGCGGGTCAATCCGCTCAAAGTAAAAGTGAATGGGGAGGGACTTGAAGCCTCCCATGCCTATAAATGACTATACTTTTACCAGCTATGAGAAACGGGGAGTTAATCTGCATTAATTGTTGCTATTTCCGACCCGTAAAACCTATTGTAGAGTGGAGGCGCGGCGCTTAATTTATAGCACCAAACCATAAATCTCCAACCGCACCACAACCCACCGCGAACCAACAAGCGCGTAAATTCACCATTTTGGAAAGCAGCGCTGTATCAGCCAAAATTTGTCGCAGTAGCGCGGTATTCTTGGGCCGAAAGCAGCCGCCAACTCCCATCGCCCAGAAGTTCCAAAACCTGCTGGTGATATTTCACTAAACTCAATCGGTGACCGACACTCACAAACGTAGTTTTAGTGGCTTGCAACTGCTCGTATAAATGTTGCTCGTTCTTCAAGTCCAAAGCACTTGTTGCCTCATCCAAAATAGCGTATCTCGGTTCCGTCAACAACAATCTAGCAAAAGCTAAACGCTGCTGTTCTCCCAGCGACAAAATCTCACCCCAATCTAAATCCGCATCAAAACCGTCCAATCTGTCCGGCAAATCTGCTAAATTTACTGATGCCAAAACGCGGCGCAATTTTTCCTCATCAACCTCGCTGCTGGTATTGGGATACAAAAGTTGCGATCGCAAACTACCCAAAATCATATAAGGACGCTGCGGCAAAAACAGCATTTCCCCCAATTCCGGTCGCCCTAAACGCCCCGTTCCCGCGTCCCACAAACCCGCAATGGCCCGCAGCAAGGAACTCTTTCCAGCACCGCTTTGTCCGACAATTAACAGTCCTTCACCGGGCTGCACTGCTACCGACAAATCCCTAATTAAAGTCTTTTGATGCTGCGGAGTCTCTAAAGTAACGTGCTCCAGTGTCAACTGAGAATCTACTACTACATCTATAGCAGTTCCTCCAGGACGAGATACCGCTTTTTTCGCTTCCAGAGTATCTGTAAATACAGTCAAACGATTGATACTAGCGGCAAAAGAACTCAGCGGCTCAATCTGAGTTACAATCACAGAAAAAGCGCGCAAAACCTGACTAAAAGCAAAACCAGCTTGAGTGATATCTCCAAACTCGATTGTACCACTTTGATCGGCAAAATAAGTTGGAGCCAGAAACAAAGCCGGAATAATCACCACAGCATATCCGTATCCAGTTGTGAAATAATCCAAATTCCGCTGCCAACCAATTAGCAAATTAAAATTGCGAAAAACTTCCACAAATCGCTGCTTTATTTGAAATGATTCTTGCTCCTCGCCTCCATAAAAAGCAATAGATTCGGCGTTGTCGCGAATGTGAACCAGTCCGTAGCGAAAATTTGCTTCTTTTTTAAGTTGCTCGAAATTCAGAGGTACTAATCTTTGACCAAAAACTAGAGTAGCTGTCGTGCCCACAATAGCATAGATAATCAGAAAAATCGAAAGTGCTTTTGAGATAGACCACAGGATACCAGTAAAAGATATAATATTAACTATTGAACCCAGCATGAGCAGCATAAATGACAAACTTGTCCGGGTAAAAGATCGGACATCTTCGGAAATTCGCTGGTCTGGATTGTCGATTTCCTTGTGTAAATTTATTTCGTAATAAGCCCGATTCTGAAAATACTTATCGAGGAACTTATTAGTCATCCACTCCCGCCAGTAGATACCCAATTTATCTTCGGTATATCGGTAAATTACCACAATGGGAGTGCCGACTATAAAAACCCATGCATACACAAACAGATACTTCCAGTAATTGAGCTGGTCTTTCTTAGCTAGTGCTGTGTTAAAAAAGTTACCGACGTAACTAATTATTACATTCATACCGCTGACTGACAGGGACAAAAACAGCAGCAAAGTCAATAAAGCCCAGGGCTGCCAGTGCGGCGTCAATCTGTCTTTGAACCAGACAAAAGCGCTGAAAGGAAGAATTAACATTAAAGCCACGATCGCAATTGCGGGCGAATTAATAATTCCTTTCAACAAAGTAACTAAGCCGGCTGCAATACTATTGACAAATTCGGGAAATAAGACTTGAGTACCCAAACATACAGCGCTGACGAGTACAAACATCGCAGCGAACAGAAATATCAACAACTGCGCTACTAATCCTAAAAAGATTCTGCCGCCCCCAGGCTCTAAAGGATAAAAGTAAGGTTGAGCGATCGCAATAAATCTCTGCCACAACTGACGGTCAAATCGATTCATCTTTGCTGTTTACAAAACTACTTTGACTGTTCTAACATATGGGAGCATCTCAGTTTTGTAAAAAGCATTTTTTTTATTGTAGTGCGAGCGTCCCCGCTCGCGTATTGTACAATACGCGAGCGGGGACGCTCGCACTGTAAATGCAAAACTGAGATGCTCCCTAACCTATCAATTCTTGTGACAAACAGCAGCAGTAATTTATGTCGAAGTTTGGCGAAAAAATTTGTCTCACCCACAGACGGAAACTGGTTTTCCGAGTTAAGTGGTGGAGACCAAAAAATTGGGAGCTTAGTTCAAGCTCTTATATTCATCTGTTGAATCAATTCTTTAATCTCAAATCTCAAATCTCTCTAGCTGGAAGAAGTTGCGCTATCGCCGGCCAAGTCCGACTGCAATTTACTGGGATAAAATCGTTGGCTAATCCCTAAAATTACTTGTTTCATTAGCCAATACAAAACAGCAATTACTACAAAAGTGACAGCCATTACTAAAACCGGACGCTTGCCTATCAAATCGTTCATTACACTGTTAACCAGCGCATCGGGGTTAGTAAGAATGTCCCAAGTGTTGAAGCGGATAAATCGCCCTAAATAAATGCCGATCGCCGAAAGTGCGTGTATAGTTATCTCCGTTACCAGGATAAATCTACTCAAACCCTGTTGCTTCAAATAGTAACCCAAATTCATCACCGACAGCACGTAAGCTCCAAACCCGATCAGCATAAACGCGAGATATTGGGGAATCAAAGCCAGAGTCACAGTCCACACCGAGTTCCCCTCTTTAATCTGGCGGATCAGGTGAATGATATCAGTTAAAACGTAGGGCGCATTGGGTAAAAATGCGATAAACCAGAAAAAACCGCCCCACCACCGGAGAGAGCGAACTCCGCGCTGCCGCAGTACCCAGATGTCTACAGCCATCAGTGCCAGCGTAATCGCGATCGCCCCCAAAACGTAAGTTTTGCCCACATCTTGCACTATGTGCCTCACATACGCAAAAACAGGGCGCGTACTGGACAAAAAAGTAGCGCCCAGGAGAAAGCCCGTACCCCACAGCAGCCAGCGCGATCGAGGTTTGCGGAACAGCCAAAAACTCAGGCCCAGCGGTACTAAACCCAAAAATAAATTCCAAGACATCCAGCGGACATTGTGTCCCATTGCTTGCAGGGCTTCCAGGATTAATCCCATCATGTCAATTTTTCTACAATTAAAGGTTTGATGCGGCACCGCTTCATTCGCAGCTTCCGTCTATTTTAGTCTTTAAATTGTAGGGTGAGTCAGCTTATGGCCCCTGGCTGCGCCCCTGAAAATCAGGCTCTGCTGACGAATCCTACCACTGCGGAGTCAATCTCAAATCTCAAATCTAAAATCGACTGACGCACCCTACCACTGCGGAGTCAATCTCAAATCTAAAATCTAAAATCTAAAATCTAAAATCGACTGACGCCCTACTATTTATACACTTGGTCGATCGGAATCTCAATATTAAAAGTTGTTCCGCATCCTATGGAAGAAATACACTCAATCTTACCCTTGTGCTTTTCCACCACAATCGAGTGCGCGATAGACATTCCCAACCCCGTACCTTTCCCCACAGCTTTTGTAGTAAAAAACGGGTTAAAAATGCGATCGACTATCCCCTCCGGAATGCCCGTACCGTTGTCCGAAATTTCTACCCTCACAGTCTTCTGGGGAGTGACACCAGTGGAAATAGTAATCCGTCCACTCTTTGTCTCTGATTGTGGAACAGATAACTGGTGATATCGTTCTTCAATAGCATCAATTGCATTAGCAATAATATTCATAAACACCTGATTCAGTTGGCTAGCATAGCACTCCACCAGTGGCAGTTTTCCAAACTCCTTAATTACTTCAATTTCCGGGCGAGAGTCCCTACTCTTCAAGCGGTGCTGCAAAATCAACAAAGTGCTCTCAATTCCCGCGTGAATATCGACCGGCTTCATGGCGGATTCGTCCAGTCGCGAGAAATTTCTGAGGGACAACACAATTTGCCGGATGCGCTCGGTTCCTACCTGCATTGAACCCACAAGTTTTATTAAATCCTCAGCCATGAAATCTAAATCAATCTCTTGAATGCGATCCACAATTCTTGAATTAGGTTCGGGATACTCATCTTCGTAAAGGCTCACCAGATCGAGCAACTGTGTAGTATACTGGTTGAGATAATCAATGTTAGCGTGAATGAAATTAACGGGATTATTAATTTCGTGAGCGATGCCAGCCACTAATTGCCCCAAAGAAGACATTTTTTCAGTTTGAATGAGTTGAGTTTGAGTAGAGCGCAATGACCGCAGCGCTGACTCTAAATCTCTGGCTTTTTCTCTTTCTCGTTCCTCGCTTTGCCGCAGTGCTTCCTCTGCTTGCTTGCGAGTCGTAATATCCTGGGAAACTCCAATTATTACCTTAGCCTGACCCTCCGCATTCCTACTAAAAATAGTATCCCGGCTTTGCAGCCACAACAATTGACCGTATGCTCCCTGTACCCGGTACTCAATTTCCCTAGTTTCGCCATCTTCAACTTCTGCAAAGCTCGCGTGATGTTTCACGATTTTAGGCAAATCTTCGGGGTAGATTAACTGAGGCATGAGTGACGAATCCATCGCTGTAATGTCGTCAAGGGTATATCCCAAAAGCCCGAACAGTGAAGTATTAGTGTAGATATTGCGCTGTTCTTCCAAGTCGTATAGATACAAAATACCGGGAGTAGCCTCGGCTACTTTTTGAATAAACTGCTGGCTTTCTTGCAATTCTAATTCAGCTTGTTTGCGATCGGTAACATCAACGGCGATGCCGTCCCAAAGAATATCGCCGTTGTCCTTAGCTTCAGGACGCGCATTTATCTGAAACCAACGAATGTTGCCGGAAGGCAGCACCATCCGTCCTTCCCACTGCCAAGCTTGCAAACTCTGGGCAGAAATAGCAACAGATTCGTCATGATTTTGGCGGTCTTCGGGATGAATTAAATCTGTTACCAAAGCCGCATTTTTCCCAACATCTTCTGGATCTAACTCAAAAAGTTCTCGGCAAGCACCATTTATGTAAGGAAAACTGAAAGAGCCATCGGCACACAACAAAAATTGATAAATGATTCCCGGCACATTAGCAGACAGCTTTTGGAATCTTGCCTCGCTTTCCCGCAGTGCTTCCTCTGCTTGTTTGCGCTCGGTAATGTCAGTAATTGAACCAACCATGCGGACTGCTTTTCCAGATTCGTCCCACAAAGCTTGTCCCCGACTCAATATCCATTTGTAAGCGCTGTTGTAGCACCACAAGCGGTATTCGGTGATGTAATGCGGCGTTTTTCTCTCCAAGTGTTCTTGAAGAAGTTGCTGAGAACTCACTAAATCATCGGGATGTAAACTCGTATTCCATGTATTATTGTAATCGCTAATGTCACTATCTTCGTAACCAGTGATTTCCTTAAAGCGATCGGAAACAAAAAGTTCACCGGTTTGCAAGTTCCAGTCCCAAATGCCGTCATTGTTGCCTTTGAGTGCTAACTGCCAGCGTTCTTCAGTTTGCATCAATTGAGCAGTTCTCTGTTTCACTCTATTTTCGAGTTCTTGATTGAGCTGTTTGAGACTTTCTTCTGCCTGGTTGCGTTCGATCGCAATTCCTGCTAAATTAATCGACGCTTCTATCAATTGCAGATCAAAGTTTTTGGGGTAGCGCGGTTGGGAATAATACATTCCAAAAGTCCCCAAAACTTGACCCTGAGATGAGAAAATAGGAGTAGACAAGCAAGCTCTCAGTCCAAAACTCAAGGCTAAATCTCGATAATTTTCCCACAAAGGATCGCTGGCAATATCTGTAACGATTACCTGTTGGCGGCTAAAGGTAGCAGAGCCGCAGGAACCGACATCCGGCCCGATGGCTATGCCATGAATAGCAGCATTGTAACTGTCGGGCAAACTGGGCGCGGCTCCGTGCAGCAAATGTTTTCCGTCTGGAGCTAGAAGCAATATCGAACCGATGACATCTCTAGATTGCTGCTCGATAATTTTAACTAAAGTATTTAAAGTATCGCCCAGAGAAGCACCCTTAGCAATCATTTCTAAAATTTGTTTTTGACCCGTTAACCAATTTTCAGCTTGCTTGCGCTCCGTAATGTTGCGGGCTACCCACAGAGCCGTGTTTTCTTTCATTGGCGAAATGGTAGCGGCAAACCACGTTTGTACGCTGGCAAGTTCCAGGTTATATTCAAAAGTACAGGTTTGATTTGTAGCAAGGGCGGTGCGAATTTTATCGTGAAAAATATCTGCCATTTCTGGCTCGAATAATTCGCTGATTTTTTTCCCGGAAAATTCCGCCGGTGGCTTGTACAATAATTCTGGATTTGTCGGGGCAATTTTCAGCAAGCGTCCCTCAATATCAATCTCGAAAATTACGTCGTTCATGGCAGCGAACAAAGCTCGAAGTTCCGCTTCAGAACCTTGCAGGGCGATTTCAGCTTGTTTGCGATCGCTAATATCCGTCCCGATACAAAGCAGTCCTGCCACATTTCCCTTCGCATCTAGTAAAGGTTTATTTGTCCACGCTATCCACACCCTTTCTCCATTGCTGCGGATGTTTTCATTTTCGTTTTGGAAGTATTTTTCCGGCTGTGCCAAACAGTCTCGAATCTTTGTCGCGAGGTCACTTTCAAATAACTCTGTTTTCGGTATAATTGTGCCGATCGCACTTTGGCCGATGATTTCTGCTTCTGAATACCCGAAAAAATCTTCAGCAAACTCGTTAAAAAAAGTAATATTACCTTCACTGTCTAACTGCACAATCATGCTGTTAGCATTCTCAACTAATTGCCGGTACTTAACTTCGCTCTCCCGCAGTTTCGCACGGCCGTACACCCCGCTAAAAACTGCCACCCCAGTCAAAAGTGCCAGCAAGTCGCCTCCAAAGATCACCCACCCCCGAAACGGCGAATTCGCAGGCCATCCTCCCGCCGGAATTGCTGCCAACTGCCAGGAACCGTTGGGCAAAGTCACTTCCAGCACCACGGGATTCTCCTCAAAAATTGACCCGTCAC
The DNA here is from genome assembly GCF_036700405.1 of Microcoleus sp. T3_D1. NCBI lineage: Bacteria > Bacillati > Cyanobacteriota > Cyanophyceae > Oscillatoriales > Microcoleaceae > Microcoleus > Microcoleus sp. T3_D1. The sequence goes on along the minus strand of NZ_JAUBOV010000055.1, from coordinate 19,905 downwards.
CGAAAAACACAGGGCCGGAGGCTTCCGAACCGTCTTTGCCCCGCAGAGCGTATTGCAGCTTCGCTGAGGAGTCGTTGAGTCCTGCTTCCTCAATGAGGGTATTTTTGTCGATGATCAGGCCTGTCAAGCCCCAGTAAACTCCTGTTTCTGCCTCGGCGCCGGAGGGTGTGAGAAAAATCGGCGATCGGCTGATGAAAGTCTCGTCCCCCTCCAATAATTTCACGGGCCCGGCTAGCAAAGTTTTTCTGGTTCGGATGACCTCTTTGACCATTTCCCGCTGTTCGGGTAGCGTCGTCAAGTCAACTCCGATCGCCGCTTCATTTCCCTCCCGTGGATAAATGTAAGCCACCGTCGTGCCTTTAACTAAAGTTATGGCGCGAATGCCCGGTTGCTGTGCCACCAGAATTCTCGCCGTCGCTGTAAACTCGGCTTCGGTGATGTTTGGGTTGTTGGAAAGGTAAGCCCCCAAACCCCGCATCAAAAACAGGCGGGAATTCAAAGAGGCTTCCAGCTTAGAACGGACTGTGCTGAGGCGATCGAGGGTACTAGCGCGGTTGTAGTGAAAAAACCGCCGCTGTTCAGAGCGATCTAAAATGCCAACTCCGACCAAAATCGCTATTGATGCCGAAATTGCTGCTAAATACGGTGAAATTTGGAATTTTTTAACCTTAAAGTATTCCATCTGCCGGGGGTTAAGGTATTTTTTTACGTCTTTAGATAGATTTAGTTTAGTTCTATTTTTTTAAGCAAATCCAAGATTTCGGGGATACCGGGCTTTTGGCAAGCGGGCGCGAGTTGGTTTTTTTCTAAGCTGTTGTGCATTTGAATTGTAGATTTCAATAGCGTATTTTCCACTCGTCAAATCCTCGAACCGGATAGGGTTCTGTCCCTATCCGCTTCTGGCGACTGGTCATTTATCGGGTAGGGCGCGCCATACTCCCGCACCACAGCGGTGGGGGAACGCGCACCCGAAAGACGGGAGTTATTAGCTAAAATAAGGTTAGCAATAATTTTTTTCAGCGCTACGCCGAATCTATCATAGGGGCAATTTGATGCAAGAACAGTTGATGGAAGCGATCGCACCTTACCGCGATCGCGTAGATTATCTAGAAGTTCGCCTCGAACAAAGCGAGTCAACTGCGATTAGTTTTCGCGGCCCTCAGTTAGATGCTGTCAACCGCAGTTTTAGTCTCGCCGGCGGCATCCGCGCCTGTCACAAAGGTGGCTGGAGTTTTGTAACTTTTAACGGTTTAGATGAGTTAAAAGACCGCATTGAAGAAGCTGTAGTGCAGTCTCGTTTGGTTGGCAGCGAAAAAACTCTACTAGCAGATGTCACCCCGATTCAAGATTATGTAGCGGTGGAATTGGGCCGTGACCCGCGCTCTATTACTCTAGCCGAAAAGCGGAAATTGCTGGAATCTTACAACCAGTTGCTGTTAGATTATGACCCGCGAATTCAGACGACAATGGCAGGTTACAGCGACAGATTTGGGATTACTTATTTTGTGAATTCTCAAGGTACTTGCATCGCTCAAGAGCGCTTGGACGTGACCGGGCGTTTCGGAGCGATCGCCCGCGGCGAGGGCGGTGTCGTCCGCCAAGGGTTTGAGTCGATTCACTCCCGATCGGATTACGATGTCTTGACAAATATTGAAGATCGTGTTAAGAGTGCGGCCGTTCGAGCAGTGGGCCAACTAGAGGCCAAATCGGTGAAAGGCGGTCAGTATCCGGTGATTTTAGACCCTTATTTGTCGGGGGTTTTTATTCACGAAGCTTTCGGGCATTTGTCGGAAGCAGACGGCATTTACGAAAACCCGAAAATGCAGGAATTGTTGACATTGGGCAAGCCTGTGGCGATCGAACAATTAAATGTAATTGACGACGCCACTGTGCCGGGATTGCCGGGAACTTTGAAATATGACGACGAAGGCGTGCCGGCTCAGTGCAAGCATTTAATTAAAAATGGAGTTTTAGCGGCTCGGATGCACAATCGCGAGACTGCGGGCAAAATGGGCGAAAGTCCGACGGGAAATGCCCGGGCTTTAAGTGCTACTTTTATGCCTTTGGTGCGGATGACTAATACTGCGATCGAGTCTGGCGAACATTCTTTTGACGAAATGGTTGCCGACATTGACGAAGGAGTTTATGCAGTGCGGATGTTGGGAGGACAAACCAACGGCGAAATGTTTACCTTTGCGGCGGCTCAAGGTTTTATGATTCGCGACGGCAAATTAGCCGAACCAGTGAGCGATGTCACTTTAAGCGGCAATGTATTTCAGACTTTAAAGGATATTGAGTCGATAGGAAACGACTCGGTTTATGCCTACGGCGGTTGCGGTAAAGGCGGCCAGAGTGGTTTGCCCGTAAGTGTCGGCGGCCCCCATTTGCGGATTAAAAATGTTGTAGTCGGAGGAAGGTAATCATTAGTCATTAGTCATTAGTCATTAGTTATTAGTTCAAGACTTACGACACTGGTTAAGGTGAGGGTGGGATGTCGCGCTCACCTTAACCAGTTTGGGCTACTGACAAGCTCACAAACGACTCCAAATCTGGTATTTACTTTCACTCCCGCTGAGTGCGATACCGGGGGCTAACGCTCAATACGGTTCAGTTAAAACTGTTTATTCCGGGCGAGATCCCCCTCAATCCCCCTTAAGAAGGGGGACGCAAGAGTAAGCTCTTGTCCCCCCCTTCTTAAGGGGGAGTAGGGGGCAAGCTAAGGGGGGATCGGGCTGGGAGCATCTCAGTTTTGTAAAAAGCATTTTTTTTATTGTAGTGCGAGCGTCCCCGCTCGCGTATTGTACAATACGCGAGCGGGGACGCTCGCACTGTAAATGCAAAACTGAGATGCTCCCGATCGGGCTTAACTAAACCGTATTGGGCTGCCACTACCAAAGGTGTAAATTTCCCCCATCAATTCGCACAAGGAATAAGCTTGACTTTTACTGATTTCGCCTTCTTTTCGCCAATTTTATTCCCCTTCACTCGCCTTCATCTCTACCCGCTCGCTCTGCCTAATGGGAATCTCAATCACAAATTCTGCACCCCGCTCTGGCTGTGATAAACACTTCAAATCTCCGCCGTGCTTTTCCACCACAATCTCATAGCTAATAGATAATCCCAAACCAGTACCTTGACCCACAGGTTTAGTTGTGAAGAAAGGACTAAATAGATTCGACCTTACCTCGCTTGTTATCCCCAGCCCATTGTCTTTAACACTGATTCTTACCCAATCCTGATTCAGCATAGAAGTACGAATCGTAATCGTACTTGGGTCGTTTTTAATTTGCTCCGGGCTGCGTTTTTTATCATACTGATTCAAGGCATCAATTGCATTGCTCAGCAAATTCATAAATACCTGATTCAACTGACCGACATAACATTCTATTTTTGGCAAATCTCCGTATTCTTGAATAATTTGAATAGGTGGACAATCAGGCTTAGGCTTGAGCCGACTCTGCAAAATGACTATACTGCTGTCGATGCCATCGTGAATATTAACGGGTTTCATCTCAGCTTCGTCAAGGCGCGAGAAGTTCCGCAACGTCAGCACAATCTGACGGATACGTTCAGCCCCTACTTTCATCGAAGATAGCATTTTAGGCAGATCTTCTCTGATAAATTCTAGCTCTATGTTCTTAATTAAAGCTTGGATTTCAGGGTGATTGTGAGCATCGTGCTGCTCGTAAAGGTTGATTAAACCCAATAAATGCTGAGTATACTCATTGACATAAGTTAAATTGCCATAGATAAAATTAACGGGATTATTAATTTCGTGGGCCACACCAGCAACTAACTGTCCTAAGCTAGACATTTTCTCAGTCTGAATAAGCTGAGCTTGGGTGCGCTGTAAATTTTGCATTGCGAGTTCTAGTTGGATAGCTTTTTCTCGCTCTCGCACTTCTGATTGCCGCAATTTGTCCTCTCTTTCTTGGCGCAAGCGTTCGTTTTCTTTTAGTTCTTGCACGTGCTGCAAAGTTTTGTTAATAGTAATTTCTAAATCCTGAAAATCTATAGGCTTAGTTAAAAAATCAAAAGCCCCACCATTCATTGCCTTTCTAATATTTCCCAAGTCGCCATAAGCAGATATAACTACTGTTTTGACCATAGTAACTAGCTCGTTAAGTTTCGCTAGCAAAGCCATGCCATCCATGACTGGCATATTAATATCTGTCAGTACAATATCTATATCCGGCTCCTCTCGCAACTTTGAAAGCGCTTCTACGCCATTATGTGCAAAAAAAACTTGGTATTCTCCTGCGCGTATCTTTTTTCTAAATTTCTGGCAAATTAAAGATTCTAAATCGGGCTCGTCATCCACAAAAAGTATTTTGGCAGGCATATTAGGCTCTCAGTTGCTAGTAGAAGGAATAAATAAGAGATGAGGATGATAAAAGTAGCAATTAGCAATTATGTTGCCTGAATTTACTCCAAATTGATAATTTTATTTTTCAGGAAATCAAAATTAACAGGTTTAGTAATATAGTCATCAGCTCCATACTCTATGGCGACTTGGTAATTTGTCTCATCTCCATAAGCGGTTATCATAAAAAATTTTAGATCGGGAAACTTTTCTTTGGTAATTCGGAGCAGTTCTAGCCCCGTCATTCCGGGCATATTAATATCCGACAAAATCAAGATAATAGAGGGTTGTTTGGGGTTGTCTAAATATTGTAATGCAATCTCGGCTGACAAGGCAAAATAAAATTGAATTTGCCCTGCTTTGATTTCTTTTCTAAATTTTTGTTTGAACAATGACTGAATATCTTCTTCGTCGTCTACAACCATTACTTTCATTGTTTTTACTCCTTAACTCCGGCTATCTTTTTTTGCAATGTAATTATAAATTCGGTGTAACTTCCTACTTCTGTTTCTACTTTTAGTTCTCCGCGATGCTGCTGGACGATAATATCGTGACTCATAGATAGACCTAGACCAGTCCCTTCCCCAGCAGGCTTTGTAGTAAAAAAGGGATTGAAAATTTTATCGAGTACATCGGGCGTCATACCCGGCCCGTTATCGCGAATGCGAATTTCAACCGCCGAGCCAAGATTGCGAGTTCTGACATCAAGCTGGGGGGAAAAGTCTTCTCCCATTTCTTGTTTCTTTTGATGGGCTGCATAGCAAGCATTGTTAATAATGTTAAGAAAAACCCTGGAAATGTCTTGTGGCACGACTTCTACTTTGCCAATATCATTATCGTAGCCACTTTTTATGATAATCTTAAAAGAAGCCTCCTTGGCTCGCATCCCGTGATAGGCTAGATTGACATATTCTTCTAATAAACTATTTATATCTGTGGCTTCCCAATGACCACTTTCTCCGCGAGAATGCAAAAGCATATTGCCGACGATTCTGTCGGCTCTTTGACCGTGTTGATTGATTTTTTGGAGATTGGCTTTTAGATCGGTTAATAGCTCAGCAATATACTCACTTGTTTCTGGTTCTAACCGTTCAGTTTGATTTTCAATTTCTTGTAAAATTTCTTCGGTTAATTCAGCAGAAACTTCTGAAAAATTGTTTACAAAGTTTAAGGGGTTCCTGATTTCGTGGGCAATCCCTGCTGTTAAACTGCCCAGAGAAGCGAGTTTTTCTTGCACGATAATCTGATTTTGCATGGCCCTGAGATTTTCTTCGATCCGCTGGCGCTCTTCAATTTCATTCTGCAATTGTTCCACACTATGGGTGAGTTCAGATGTACGCTCCTCGACTTTGATTTCTAGTTCCTCATTAGCTTTTTGCAGGGCTTCCTGGGCTTGCTTGCGATCGGTGATATCGCGGACGATCGCCACATATTCTTGCAGATCCTGATTGGAAACAGAAGCGTCTTGGGAAAATCGATCGGAGATGGCAACTTCCAGAATGCGCGAGTCTCCATTGGGTAAGTTGAGGTTTTGTTCGCTACGACTGAGCCACTGCTCTGGCTGAGCCGCTAATCCGGGTAGTAATTTGTTCAGGTAAGACCCAATTAGCCTAGTTGCGTCTATTCCGAAGATGCTTTCAGCAGCCGGATTAGTCTGACGAATTACACCATTTTCATCCAGCACTACAATAGCGTCCAGGGCAATGGTAAAGAGCTGTTCTGCTCCCTCTCTTGCTTCATCCATTGAGAACACTTGGGGTAAACTCGTCCAGCAGGCAACTGCCACCCCAATAAAAGCAACTGTCACGAGTAGCACTACCAATAAATTCAAGCCAACACTAGAGTTAGCATATAATTTGAAGCCAAAAATCCAGCCGATCGCCACGGCGCTAACGATCAGTAAGATTAAAACTACAACCTGAGACGCTACAAAATCTGGGATCTTGCCCTGGCTGCTGTTGCGATAACGCCGAATCCACCACGAGGGATGGAAAGGTGCAAAAGCAATGCGACTCATCCCTGCATCCACTGCTAAAACGGCAAGGGGAAAAAACAACCCAATGATAAAGTCTTGCCAACCCCAAGCCAAGCCTCCGACTACTAGAACCACCGCATCTACTACGAAAAAGCCCAGCGACCACCCAGGCCACCGAACTTCTGGCTTATCCCGCCGCAGCCATAGTGAGAGATGGAACATCATCAGGCAGACAACCAAGCCAACATTAGTAATCGCCACAAGCCGAGGCACATTTCCCCAAGCTAGACAGATTAAACTCAGAACTAAAACCAAGGCAAGCGCGAATCCAAATACACCCCGTCGGGATACAACTGCGAATGTTGGCGAAATATGCCCATCTACGGCAAGTTGGTACAGCATCCGGGGGCAGTTGGAAACAATTGTCGCGCAACTCAGAAGACAGCTTGCGACTACTAGAAAGGTGACAAGGGTGGGAACCCAGGGCCCCCATAATACCTGACAGGCAGCTAATACATTCAAGAATACGTCATCTTTCAGATCGGGAGCGGTAGCCAAGCGCATCAGTACCCAGGAACCTCCCAAAATAACAGGCAGCATCCCCAGTGCGGAAATTTTGAGAAACTGCAACGTTTTAGTAGGGTTGCGACTATCCGCTACGAAACTGGCGGCGGAGTCACAGCAGTAGAAGATGTATGTAGCAAAGTAAAACCACTTAGCCCAGTCAATAAAGGTGAATTCCGGCCAAATGGTGGGGAAAAAGCCGGGACTGTTTGGGGAAAAAGCTAACCAGATTAGACCATGAATGGAAAAAACGGATAATACGCCCACTGTCGGCAACACAAAAAAGGCGTGGAGAATACTTAAGGCGCGAGTACCGCTGAATGTCAAAATGAAGGGTAGGAGCGTGAAGGTAATATTTAGTAAAGTTTCAGGACAGCTAAAACCTAAACTATTGAGGTTGACTTTGATTAGCTGGGTCAGCACGATCGCAGAAATTGGCAGTGTTGATACCCAGCTTAAAAAGTAGCCGATCGCCGCATAACTTCCCAGGCCCGGATAATTTTTCAGCATTCGGGCGGTATAGTTGGGCGTTCCCCCAGCCATGTCTGGGAAATACTCGCCGATGCGTTTTACCTGTAGATTGAGCATTATGCCCATGAGGATACCGGGCAACCAGACGAAGATGGCGCTAGGCCCAATCGCTGCTTGGATCGCTGTGGCAATGGTAAACCAATTGGCGTGACCGGTGAGGCCAAAGCCCGATGTTTCGACGGCACTCAGGCTTCGGGGTAGGCGCATGAGCGATCGTCTCTTGAGATTGTCTCTTGGGTAAGGCTGAGTTGGTTCTGAGTGGTAGCCGTTTTCCGGCTGGTCTCGGATGTTTGTCGCCATCACTTTTATCTATTATTTTGGGGATTTTGCTCTCGCCACCGTGATGTTCAGCTTTATAGCTTTTAACTTTTTCCGTTAAGCATTTTTGCGAGTCTTAAATTTTGGCAAAGCTGCCTTTCCCAGTCAACCATGAAAATCTATCTCAATCCATCTTCAATATTACATTTTATTTCTGACTTCTGACTTTGGCTAATTTCGCGTTCTTTTAGCCATGCCGTTGAGGCTTCGGCAACGTCGTTGGGTGTTTAAGGCCTTCAGGCATTACATAGAAATTGGGCCGGACTTAAGCAACTGCCACAGATCCGGGTACCAGCACCCTAAAATTAGACAATAAACATCAGAACATCGGGAATTTTGAGTTTCTCAATTAAATAATTTAATCGCAGCCCGTGTTTAATTTGATATATTATTTTACCTGTTTTATCAGCTCAATTTTTGAGCGCCTAACCCACACAATTTAAGCGCAAGCAATATGATTTAGTTGAAGGTTAGCTTGACGGCACTGCCAATATTCTCTCTCGGTTACTTACTTGATTTCCCTAGAAAATTGCTCAATTTTCCAACGAATAGCACACTCATGTGTGTACGTTATTCGTGCTGGATTGAGTTTGGTTGTTAGTCGCGAATGTCCACTTGTCAGTGCCCCGGAGTGCTTAAAGTGATGGGTGAGGGGGCGATCGCGCGGGAGCATCTCAGTTTTGCATTTACAGTGCGAGCGTCCCCGCTCGCGTATTGTACAATACGCGAGCGGGGACGCTCGCACTACAATAAAAAAAATGCTTTTTACAAAACTGAGATGCTCCCGATCGCGCCCTCACCATGTGCCAGTTGCGTAACTGTTCCCTCTTCCTTCTTTCTTCTTCCTTCTCAATAAAAAATCCCGGTTTCTTGAAGAAACCGGGATTTTTCCTACCAACTAAGAGAGGAGTCAACACTTCACAGGTAGCGGTTGCCGGAATTCTGCATTTCTCGCACAACCCTCTAAACCAAACTACGGGCAAATTCTAGTGGCAGCTTCTTTAAAGCTGTCTCATTTCCTCTTCAAGCACCCGAACCAAATCTTGATTGCCACTGGATCTCGCTACTTCTATGCGGTGCATCAGTTGCTTGTGAATGTTAGCGCGGTGGGTTTCTGCTACTTTTTTTACGTTTTGACGATTTGTGTTCATGGTGGACGTTCCTTATATAAAATTTGGTGTACCTGCTACTTCTCTAATATAGCGCTAAATTCCAAAAAGTATCTAAATTTACAAAAAATTTACAGTTGTTGACCGATCGACCCAACTACTGTATAAGATTGGCCATAAGTCAATAGCGATATCTTGACAATCAGAAGTCATTAGTCATTAGTCATTAGTCATTAGTCATTAGGCCGATGCCCGATGCCCGATGCCCGATGCCCGATGCCCAACATTTACATTTAGTCAAGCGGTGCGCGGTACGTACCCAATATTTACTCAAAACTCAAAACTTGCTTCAGCGCCTCTACCAACTGCTGAAGGTGTGCGAGCTCGTGAGTTGCCATCAGCGAAATCCGAATTCGACTCACGCTGACAGTCGGAGGCCGAATGGCGGGAGCAAAAATACCCATATCCTTGAGTTTGCTGCCGACTTTTAAAGCGGAGGCTGCATCTTTTAACGGAAGGCTGAAAATTGGGGAGAGGGAATTACTAATTGGTAATTGGTGATTGGTAATCGCGCAATATTTGAAAGTTTCGATATTTTGTCGCAACCGAACTCGGCGTTCTGGTTCTTGCTGTACAATTCTCACAGCTTCCAAAGCAGCCGCCGCGTCAGCAGGCGTCAATGCTGTAGTATAAATCCAACTCGGAGCTCGATTACGCAGAAAATCAATTAAAGCAGCAGAGCCCGCAACGTAACCGCCCAAACTTCCCAAAGCTTTGCTGAGTGTCCCCACTTGAATCAGCGGTGTTCCCGTACACCCGAAATGTTCTGCACAACCGGCACCGCTAGCACCGAAAACTCCTGTAGCGTGAGCTTCATCTACTAATACCATGCAGTTAAAGATTCCGGCCACAGCCAACAACTGCGGCAGCGGACACAAGTCCCCATCCATGCTAAAGACGCTATCGGTAATAATTAAACACTTGCGGTATCTCGCGCGATTTTGCTCTAGCTTTGCCGTTAAATCCTCAAGATTGCAGTGACTGTACTCTAGGGCAGTTGCACCGCTGAGTGCGGCTCCGTTTTTCAGGCTCGAATGGTTGTACTTGTCAGATAATATCAAATCGCGCTTGCCGACAACGGATGCGATCGCCCCTAGATTCGCCAAATATCCCGAACTGAATACTAAAGCATCTTCAGTTTGTTTTAAATTAGCAATAGCTTGTTCGAGCTGTCGGTGCAAATCGCGGTGTCCGCTGACCAACCTCGAACCCGTCGCACCCGTACCAAATTCCTGAGTTGCAGCCATAGCAGCTTGAATTAACCTGTCATCGCCGGCAAGTCCCAGATAATCGTTGCTGGCAAAGTTAATCAGGCTGTGGCCTGCTAACTTTACCACAGGCCCAGGGGAACTTTCGATCGATTGTGGCGATCGATACCAATCGGCCCGGCGAACAGTGTCCAGGGACTTCTCTATCCAAGCGTAAGGGTCTGGGTTCATATTGGAAAGCGATCGGGTAATACGTTATATTAGCTGGTGATCAGTTCCTCCGTATCACAGAAGCATATGCCACTCACTAAAAAATACAGATTAGTCACCCGCAGCGATTTTGACGGTCTTGTCTGTGCCGTTTTGCTCAAAGAACTCGATATGATCGACGAGATTAAATTCGTGCATCCTAAAGATATGCAGGATGGAAAAATCGAAATAACAAATAACGATATTAGCACCAATTTACCCTATGTGGATGGAGTTCATCTAGCTTTCGATCACCATTTCAGCGAAACTCTTAGACACGAGAAAATCAAAATTAACCACATCATCGATCCCTATGCAGCGTCTGCGGCTAGGGTACTGTACAAATATTATGGAGGTCAAGCAAAGTTTCCTGATATTTCTGAGGCGATGATGGCGGCAGTTGACAAATCAGATTCTGCTCAATTTGCCCAAGAAGAGGTTCTGCATCCGCAAGAATGGGTGCTGTTAAACTTCATAATGGACGCCCGAACCGGGTTGGGAAGGTTTAAAGAATTTACCGTTTCCAATTATCAGTTAATGATGCAGTTAATCGATTACTGCAAATATCATACCATCGACCAAATATTGCAGCTTCCTGATGTAAAAGAAAGAGTAGACCTCTACTTCGAGCAAGAAGAAAAATTTAAAGAGCAAATACAGCGCTGCGCCAAAGTTTATAATAATTTAGTTGTTTTGGATTTGCGTAACGAAGAGGTGATTTATGCAGGGAATCGTTTTGTAATATACGCTTTGTTCCCTGAGTGCAATGTATCGATTCACGTACTTTGGGGTCTGAAACAACAAAATACTGTTTTCGCAGTTGGCAAGTCAATCTTTAACAAAACTTCTAAAACTAATATTGGGGAGTTAATGTTAAGATATGGCGGCGGTGGCCACCAGAATGCCGGAACTTGTCAGATAGAGAACGATAAAGCTAGTCAAGTTTTGAAAGAGTTAATTGCCCAGATAGAGCAAAATGGTTAAATTGGCTTTATCTTTTTTGCAGTCAGGACTTGAGTCTTTGATTATTTATTTTAATTTTCAGCACTAAAGTCCTTACTACAAATGGGGATTTTTAGGACTGAAGTCCTTACTGCAAACGGGAGTTTAGTCCTCAAGGTTTTGAGCTGGCGGGTTCTGAACATTGAGATTTTCTGAACTGTTGCCTTTGACGGGTGGCAAATGGTCTACCAAACCCATATCAAAAGCGATATCCGGCAACTCATCAGCGTTATATTTTCCTGGCTCAAACAACCGCCCAGGAGTAAAACAAGGCTGTTTCAATCGTACCACTTCCCCCGGTGAAAACATTCCCCTAAACATTTTGCGTTCGAGTCCCATAATTTCCGCTCCTAAAACAACTTTCGCATTAATCTTAACAATTTTTGAGCGGCAGCTTCCCAATTAAATAAATCCGCCGTCTCTTTAGCTTTTTGACCTACCTGAAAACGCATCGGGTCTTCAACAATTTTTCGTAACTGTTCGCGAACCGACTGAACATTTGGCTCTGCCCAATGAGGATCATTTCTGATTTTTAGATACTCAGTATCGTAACACTTTCCCACGGGAATTAGATCGTAAGCAATGGGATAGCAGTTATTAGCATTGGCGTACTCAGTCGGGCCGCCGTACATAGTCATAGCAACGGGCAAACCTGCTGCAAACGCATCCAAAATTTTAATCGCAAAACCCTCGCCGCGAAACGGAGCTAAAAAAGCATCTGCTGACAAGTATAAATCAGCTAGTTCTGCTTTATTATAAAATTTAGGGATTATCAGAATTTTGGCCTTTAACTTGCCGAATTGTTTTTCGATATTTACGAGATGTTCCACTATGCTATCAGTATTTTTGCCGCCATCTTTGATTATTAACTCTACGTTAGAATCATCTTTAAACTCTTCCCAAAAAGCTTGAAGGGCCAGATCCGTGCCAAATCTATACAAATCAAAAGAATTGGTCATGTGCAGAATATACTTTACATCTTTTTGGTTTTTTTGCGGTCTGGGCAAATAGAGTTGCGAGATTAAAGGATTGAAACCTAGAGGCAGGACTGATACGTTGGCCGCCGGACATCCAGCTTTTATTAAAACGTTTTTAGAATATTGGCTGACGGCTAGTTTGTGAGATGCAGTGTTAACAGCATCGTAAATCCAGTAATCATAATCCTCATGGTTTTTGGCGAATTCGTAATTGATAGCAAAAAGTTCTAAGTTGAGATGTCCGTTGAGTTCTTTTAAAAAATAAGGTTTCCAATAATGAGACCATTTGATATGAAATAAATCTGAGGGTGTGGTGTTCATCCACTTCTCTAGCAGGTCGTTTTCTTCTGCTGTGGAATGGCGGCTGAGAGGAGAGGCTATTGTTGAAGGTTCGACCGAAATAGGAATTCCCATTTGGTCTAAAGTTTTGGCCAGGGATAGGGTAATGTCGGTGAAGGAGTTAAAGTGTTGAAAGGCAACGTTAAAGTGAACCATATTTATTGGTTATTAGTCAGGGTAATCCCATCTAAGTTGGTATAAATTGTACTTGACAAATCACATAAAATGCACCCGCCAGAGGCAGGGCGGCGGTGGAGACGGGATGGGCGACCAACAAGCAGTTAAACTGGGAATGGACTCCCGGCAGGTATCCCTCACTGAGGCAGATGGAAAAAGGCTGCCGTCAAATCTACCGCTAACGGAACATTGTTGAACGTGCTATCAACCGACTCAAGCAATGGAGTCGGAGCGCTATTCGATATGAGAAGCCGCCTGCCAATTATACAGCCACGATCGCGATCGCCTGCATTCTGTTGTGGTTATAGTTTGAAAACACGGCCTAGACAAGAACATCTGATGGAGATAAATCAACTAGGTGGAACCCCAGCGAGCGTGCTTAGCTGGCTATCAGCATCACACTCAATTTTCCTTCCTTAGTTTACGAGCTGCGCTTGAAAGATACTGTCAAATGTTTAAAAAATTTCCCTCACCATTAAGCTGTTCGGCATTTAAAGGAGGATAGTAGGGTGCGGAGCGTAAATAAGCGTTTCCCATGTATAGTCAGTGTTCTAGCTGACGCACCTTACCTGGATCGTTAATGGTTTAAATGCGTAACAGCTTATACCTTAATTAAGATGCGATTACCCTGTAATATCTCTGAGTAAAATTTTTTATTTTTTATATTCTGGGGTCGTTCAAATTGGCCAAATATTCTAAAAAACTGGCCTTTAATATATTCACCGAAGCCAATGAATCTGTTTGTTTTGGTTGGTGATTTAAAGTTTGAGTAAAACCTTTTGGGAGCATCTCAGTTTTGCATTTACAGTGCGAGCGTCCCCGCTCGCGTATTGTACAATACGCGAGCGGGGACGCTCGCACTACAATAAAAAAAATGCTTTTTACAAAACTGAGATGCTCCCAACCTTTTGCCATTGATAGCATCCATCAACTAGAATAACTACATTTAAATTTATTCGGATTTAACTGTAGCATATTTGGGGTTCAAATTAAGATGCGTTTAAAGTGGAGCGTAAAGCCAGGATTAGGCAGCAGTTAAATCGGTCTACCTATCATACTTTACTTTTGTGACATTTTCGTAATTTCTCACCAATGGGAAGACCCTGGTAATGAAGATTTGGAGGCACAGCCTCCAAATTGTTTTCTCTTTTTAATCGAGGATGTGCCTCCTCCAAAAGTCTGCCCAGGCAGAGCCTGGGGACGATTGAAATAGTCATTGGTCAGGCGTTAATTGCTACTAACTAATCACTAATAACTAATTAGCTCTTGTTTACAGCTTCTGGAACACTGCGAACATCGGCAGATACATCGACAGCAAAATCGAACCTACGATACCACCGACGACCACAATCATCAGAGGTTCTAGCATACTGGTAAGTCCTTTTACTGCTTCTTCAACTTCCGTTTCGTAGAAAGCGCCAACTTTCATCAGCATCTTGTCAAGTTCCCCTGTCTCCTCGCCAATTGCCATCATTTGGATAGCCAAAGACGGAAAAACAGCTTGTTCTTGCAAAGCAATACTGATCATGCCGCCGCTTTGAATTTCCTGTCTCGCATATTCGATCGCATTAGATATCGCCTGATTCCCCGCCACATCTCGCACAATTTCCAAAGAATTGAGAATCGGCACGCCCGATCGCGTCAGCGACCCAAATATCACGCAAAAGCGAGCCACCGCAGATTTTTCGATCAAATCGCCAAAAATCGGCATTTTCATCGCAATTCTATCAATTTGTAGGCGACCTATGGGAGTTTTGTAGTACATATCGAAGGCAATTTTGAGCGCTATAATCACCCCAATAACTGTTATCTGTTGGATGGGAGGCCAAGCCGTACAAAATGCACTAATTGCCAACATAAACAACGTAAATGCTGGCAAATCTGCACCAATATCCTTAAAAATTTTGGCGAAAGTTGGCAGCAAGAATATAGTCATTGCGAAAAAAATCACGATCGCGATAGAAAACACCGTCTTCGGATAAGACATAGCCGAATTAATTTCAGCCTCCGTCTTGTGATTTTTTTCCATCATCACCGCCAGACGGTCTAGGGTTTCATCTAGCACCCCCCCGACTTCTCCCGCCGCCACCATACTGATAAACAGTTGGTCAAAAACATCAGGAAACTTAGCCATCGCCTCTGCCAAGTTTATCCCCTCCTGAACGTCCGCATTCATGCTCCTGAGCGCTCGCTTCAGCTTAGCATTAGAACACTGCTCGTGCAGCACAGAAAGGCATCGAACGATCGCCACCCCTGCATTAAACATAGCCGCAAACTGACGAGCAAAAATAGCCATATCCTTAACAGTAAGGCTGGTAAGGTTATATTCAATTTGCTCCTGAATCTTACCGAAATCAAAGCCACCTTTCGGTTTTGGGCGGATAACGTTGGTAGCCACAGCTCACCTCTGAAAATTTATTAAAACTTAGTTGTCAGTTGTCAGTTATCAGTTGTCAGTTGTCAGTTGTCAGTTGTCAGTTGTTAGTTGTTAGTTGTTACCCATAATTAATAACAACGGTCAACGGCCAACTGACTAATGACCAATGACTAATAACTAATGACTAATGACTGCTGACGGAATTAATGAGCTTTTACCGGGGCGCTACCCACAGGTGCCGGGCCGATCAAGCGTTCGAGTTCGTCAGCCTTAGAAGCCTTGGCCATTGCCGATTCCCAAGTGACTTTACCGCTCTTGTAAAGTTCCGCGAGGGCCATTTCCATCGTCCTCATACCCAATTTTGCCCCCATTTGGATTTGGGAGTAAATCATGGGAGTTTTGCCCTCCCGGATCAAGTTAGACATAGCAGGAGTATTCACCATGATTTCCATAGCACAGCAACGGCCGCCGCCAATTTTTATTACCAAATTTTGGCTGGCTATTCCCACCAAAGAGTTAGACACCTGGGCGCGAACCTGGGGTTGTTGAATGGGCGGGAACACGTCCAAAATCCGATCGATAGTTGCAGCCGCCGAATTAGTGTGCAGCGTTCCCATCACCATGTGACCCGTTTCTGCCGCCGAAATTGCCAGACCGATCGTTTCCAAGTCCCGCATTTCCCCCACCAGAATTACATCAGGATCTTCGCGCAAAGCAGCTTTCAGCGCATTAGCAAAGCTCTTAGTATCTTCGCCCTTTTGGCGCTGGTGAAACAAACTCTTGACATTGGGAAACACGTATTCGATCGGGTCTTCAACGGTTAGAATGTGTTCCGCCCGCGTCCGGTTGACCAGATCCAACAAAGCCGCCATCGTAGTAGTTTTCCCGGAACCCGTTTGTCCCGTCACCAACAGCATACCCCTGGGTCTTTCCGTCATATCCCGCAAAACCTGCGGCACGCCTAAAGCATCTGCGTTAGGAATCTTAGAAGCCAGAGCCCGCATACAAGCAGCCCAAGCACCCCGTTCCCGGTAGACATTTACCCGGAACCGAGCCAATCCCCGAACGCCGTAAGCGCAGTCGAGTTCCCACTCCATTTCCAACTGCTTGCGCTGCATATTGTTGAGCATTTGGAAAATCAGGATCTGCACTTCCTCAGCAGACAGAATGTCTCCGTATTGCGTCTGAGGAGTTAGTTTACCGCTGACTCGGAAGAATATAGGCGCGCCCGCTTGGATGTGTATGTCCGAACCCCCTTGCTCTACCAGGGACTCCAGTACGTCTTCAATCATCAGACCCATAGATACCTCTCCTCGATCGAATTGATAGTTATTGACCAATCTAGCTCAGTTAACAGTCAACAGTTAACTGTTGAATCAATCCAAAAAGCGTGGCGTCAAGCAGTACGGACAATCCAGCATCTCCGGCTTCAATTCCGCCTGACAAGTTTTGCAGGTAAGTCCCTGCTTGCGTTTGGCTTTCATTTCCGCCTCCAGGCCAGAGTCTGTAAACGTCACCCGCTCGACTTCTTCAAAAGTAGTCGCGCCTTCCCGCACCAACTGCAAGCTGTAAGCCAACAGCGTTTTCATCCCTTCTTCTACTGCTGCTTCCTTAATTTGCTCTGTGGGAGCTCCTTGAGTGATCAGAGTTTGAAGCCGCTCAGTATTTTTCAGGAACTCGTAAACCCCTACCCGCCCTTTGTAGCCTAGGCCGGCGCACTTCCGACAAAGTTCCTCGCGTTCTGCGAGTTCCTTCCTTTCCTCCACGGGTACAACGTTGGCTTTGTAAACAGTGAGATCAATTTCTTGAGAAGCCGACAGACCGTACTTGCCGAGTTCTGCGGCACTAGGCTGGTAAGGAATGCAGCATTTGTCGCAAACCCGCCGCATCAGACGCTGAGCCAACACGCCCAACAGAGCGGCCGAAACCATGAACGGTTCTACGCCCATTTCTGCCAAACGCGCGACTGCCCCGGCCGCGTCGTTCGTGTGCAGCGTCGTCAGCACCAAGTGTCCCGTCAAAGCAGCTTCCAGAGCCGTTTTGGCCGTTTCCTTGTCCCGCGTTTCCCCCACCAGCATCACGTCAGGGTCTTGCCGCAAAAATGCCCGCAGAATGTTGGAAAAAGTCAAGTCTTTTTCCCGAATTACTTGACATTGGGTAATTCCTGGCAAAGCATATTCGATCGGGTCTTCCGCCGTACTGATATTAACCCCCGGATCGTTCCGTTCCGCCAGAATCGAGTACAGAGTAGTTGACTTGCCCGAACCCGTCGGCCCCGTCACCAAAATCAGTCCGAACGGACGGCTAGCACTCTCTCGCACTAAAGCCAGAGTTTCTTCGTCGGAGATTAACAAACCCAAACCCAACTGAGTGCTGGAACTGTCCAAAATCCGCAGCACGATTTTTTCGCCGTACCGCGAAGGCAAGCTGTTCACCCGGAAATCCACCGTGCGTCCCTCAAATACCCGGCGGATGCGGCCGTCTTGAGCTTGTCGGCGTTCGGCAATATCCAGGTTGGCAATAATCTTGAAACGAGCCGTAATCGATTGGACTACCTGCTTGGGAAACCGGAAATACTCTTGCAGCACCCCATCTTTCCGCATCCGTATCCGCATGAACTCTTCTTGAGGTTCTACGTGGATGTCAGACACCTTTTCCGACAAAGCTTTAGCCAAAATGATATTGACGGCCTTAATTACGGGAGCAGCCTCTGCATCGTCCAAGGTGTTAGCGAGGTCTTCTTGGTCGGTGCTCTCCTCTACTAGGGAGAGTTCGCCAAAATCTCCCTCCCCTAAATCCATCTTTCTCTGCTTTTCGATTTCAGCTTTTTTAGCTTCCCTCTTAACTTGTTCGTCTTGATAGGTAGAAGTTATGTCCTGATAGTCGTCTGGCGTAATCACCCGTCGCTGCAAAGCCAAGCCATGAGGCTGTAAAATCCGCCGCAAATCTTCTATGGCGTTGAGGTTGTCGGGATCTACCATTGCCACTAAAACCGCCGCAGGCTCAGTTTCAGTCTTCGCTACGGGTAAAAACCGACCTTGGTGACAAATGTCGATCGAAATCTTCAATGCGTCGAGCATAACTCCGAGTTGCTCGTTAGACATTTCGCTCATCTCCGGGTCAAATGCTTCAACGCCGTAGACTATCTTCCGTTCAAACATCTGCTGCTTCTTGTAAAGCCGCAGCAATTCTGGAGGCAACGGCTGCCCGGTAAGTGCTTCTAACACCTCCGTCAACCGCTTGCCGGAGTTCCGGCTATCAACTAGAGCTTGCTTCACTTGCTCGCCGTTGACGTAACCCGACTGAATCATCTTGGTGATAGCCGGAGTAAAAGTGCTTAGAGCAACTATCGATGTGGAGCGCAGCGGGGATGTGCTAGTCATAAAAAACACTCAATAGGTGGGAAACTCAGTCACAAAGAGTGCTGAGAGGAAAAGCAACGCGGGGTTTTAACCCTCGGATTTTTGCTTATGGATCAGCTATCATTTTCTTGCTCAATCCCTATCTCTCCAGTGTAAGCTCGCAGTCCCCTCTAAGCTTCGTCCACAAATTGACGAGATGTTGGAGGGATTTGCCAATCCTTGCAATCAAATCTTGTTCGTTGAGTGCTAAGTTGCTTACTTACCTGATTAACTTGCGGGATACTCTCGTTATAGCGTCAGGGCACATCACTTGGGGATTCCCCGTACCGGGAGAGAAAAGCGGGGCGGGGTGTGTCCCCCTCCCAGGCTAATTCTATTTTCCCAAATTGTTTGCTCAAATTACACCGTCCGTGGTGGCGCGGTTAGCTGTACTAAATTAAAGATGACCTATGTTCTGTGATGATAGCTTTTACGAAAGCCTCGATCGCCCTTGTGAAATATATTTTGATTAATTATCTGCGATCGGTCACTGCCCGATCGTCGGCTGCATGAGCTCCCAGGGCAAATTTTGAGCTACTCTAGTTTTGGGTCAGTCAATATTACTTTGATTCTATCATGGTGTCCGAACCTTTGTGACGTAAGCTTGACGGTTCAAAAATCTTGGGAAGAGGCCAATTAGATATCAATCGTATTGACAGATGAGCCTCTGAGCAAAACCAACTAATCTCTCTCATTTGGCTGGAAAAAATTTGAGACTTCAAGCGACTTCGGCGGTATTGAATCAGAAAAACCACAGCCCCAATTCGCATCAAGATTAATAACCTAGTATCTGAGTTACACAAGCACACAGCTAACTACCTAGTCACTCAATACAAATTCCTCTTTCTCCCGACTTTGGAAACTCAGCAAATGGTAAAAAAAATCCAGCGTCAGCTTGCGACTAAAACAGCCTGATCGATGATAACTTTAAGTCACTATCGTTTTAAGTCAACCTTGAAACATCAAGCCTCCTAAGTGGGAAATCTGGTAGTAGACTTAACAGCAAAATATACTTATAAAAATTGTTGTAAAGGCGATCGCGTTAATTAAAAATGAGGAACCAACCAACATTGGGTTGCCCCCATTGTGGCCATATTATACGTAAATATCTAAACTAACCTTTGAATATTTTAGGGAAAGCTTTGAGCAATGTCTCCCGATCGGGCGAGACTTCCTCTTTTCACCGAAGAACGAGCCCGGCGTGCCCCTGGCTTTAGACACGGGGAGGAAGTCGGCTTCGGTTTCAACCGCCTTC